>DAOOQY010000370.1:0-5061 GCA_035389025.1 Verrucomicrobiota bacterium | reverse complement strand
GAGCGCTATCGCACCCTGGCCGAAAACACCTCGGACGTGATTGCGCGTTTCGATCATGCGTACCGGCACCTCTACATGAATCCCGCCGTCACTCGCCTGACAGGGCTGAGTCCCGCCGCGTGCCTCGGCAAGACCCATCGGGAACTCGGCTTTCCGCCCGACCAGTGCGACCTATGGGAGGCAACGCTCGAAAGAGCCTTCGCCAACGGCCGGCCCGTGCACGAGAATGTCGACCTCGATGGGCCACGTGGGCGCCTCTGTTTCGATTGGTGGCTGTATCCCGAGCATGACGCCGCCGGGCGGGTGGTCTCCGTCTTGAGCAACATGCACGACCTCACCGAACGCCGACGGGTCGAGGACGAGTTGCGCGCGCGCGAAACCCAGTTGCGCCAACTCAATGCGACCAAGGACAAGTTCTTTTCCATCATCGCGCACGATCTCAAAAACCCGCTCAACACCTTCGGAATGGGCCTCGCCCTCCTGCGAGATCGCCCGCCGGAGGAGCAGGAGGCGCTGGTCGCGGAACTGCAGGAAGACGCCCAGCGCCTGCGGCAGTTGCTCGAGAACCTGCTCACCTGGGCACGTCTTGAGCAGGGGCAGTTGATCCCGAACTGCTTCACCTTCGATCTGCGTCACATGATCGATGAGACTTTGGCCCTGATCACGCCGCTCGCGGCGCACAAACAGATCGTCCTCAGCGCCGCGCCTTCCCCCGGTCCCCTCAGCATAAGGGCTGACGAGACAATGCTCCAAACCGTCGTCAGGAACCTGTTAACAAACGCACTCAAATTCACCAAGCCGGGCGGGAGCGTGACTATCTCCGCACGCGAGTGCGGTGATACGACGGAGATCGTCGTTGCCGACACAGGCATCGGCATCCCGCCCGACGAACTGGAACAACTGTTTCGCATCGACGCAAAAAGAAGCCGGAGTGGCACCCGCGCCGAGGAGGGCACGGGCCTGGGCCTGATCCTCTGCCAGGAGTTTGTGAAACAGCACGGCGGCACGATCCGGCTCGAAAGCGAAGAAGAGAACGGCACGCGCGCCATCGTCAGGCTCCCGCGGACCGCCGACGGCGCGCCCGCGCCCGAACGCAGCGCATCCGAGAAGCCGTTGAATCCGAATGGAACCGTCAACCGGGCACCGGTCTGAACCATGACATGAATCCAGGGCTGGACGGTGCGACTGGCAGGTTCCGCGTCGAGTTCGCGTGGCAGTTCAATCTCCAGGCGCATCACCACGTGAGTGTGCGGTCGCGGGAAAGGGGCAGTGATGTTCTTGATGCCATCATGCCTTTGTGCAGCCCCACTCAGTCGCGAACAGTCCTGCACCAGAAGCGGTATGCTCCTCGGGAAGCCGATCCGCGGCAGGATTGAGAATGCAAGGCTGCAGCCTGTGGGAGAACCCGGCAACGATCGTCACTGCGAGACTGATTCGATCCTGTAGAATCGAGCGGTCGCTGTTCTCGGTCCTGCGTCTGACCAAATCCACGACGAGGACTCGATCGTCACGATCGCAGCTTGAGTCCAAGGCGTGGCCGTGATGTCGTCCGAGCACAGGATGCGATACGTCCCACCCATTGTGCCTTGGATGGCAAACTCAAAACCCGTCATCGTCAGACGGGGCGCCGCAAGCAGGAGCGTCGCCGGTTCGTTGATTTCGAGGATCCGGTCCACAGCGCCGACAGCCGTCCCGGGAAGGGTCTGTTCCTGGCCGCTCGGCCACCGGATCTCGATCCAGTCAACCTGCGACGCTGTGTCGAGGCCGAAGTGGAGTCGGCTGTCGCTCTGCCCTGCGAAGTAACCGGCGGTCGCGAAGAGGTCGCGAACCTGGGTTGCGCCGTTGGCGTGCAATCTGACGCGCGCGCCGATCGCATCCCGGTTGCTCCTGGTGCCCAGCAGCCGCAATTCCAGCCAGTGCCGGCCCGTGGCGAGGTTCTCAAAGAGGGCGCTGGAACTGCCATTATGCCGGTCCAGGAACAGGTCGAGATCACCGTCGTTGTCAATGTCGCCGACGACGGCGTGTGGGCGTTCTCGTACGCGCGGGCCGCGAAGCCGTCCGTGGCGTCTGCGAAGGTCCCGTTCCCGCGATTGATGTAGAGGCGGTTTGTGGGGCTGTTGCCCACTGTGATCAGGTCCAACAAACAATCGTTGTCCACGTCGGCAAACACGGCCCCGATATTCCATTGGCGGACGTTTTTCAGGCCCGCCGGTGCCGTCGTGGCCTCGAATCGTCCCTCTCCCCGGTTTCGGTACAGGAAATGGCTGTCTTCAGAAACACCGGCGGCGGAACTGAACGCGCCGGCAAAAAGATCCACGCAGCCGTCATTATCATAATCGCCGGCGCAGACGGCTCCGTACGCATCGCCACCGCTCAGCACCTCGAAATCGGCAGACGCCGCTTCGTCCTTCACATACGTGCCTGTCGGTTCATTCCGAGCGACGATGAGGCGTGCGCCTTGGGCCAGCACCAGATCGAGGTCGCCATCTCCATCGCAATCGAAGAAGGTGTGGCTATTGCCGTTCTCGTTTCCACCCAGCGCCGCGACACCCGACAGGACCGAGACGTCTGTGTAGGTTCCGTCTCGAGTGCTGCGGCCGAGGACAGGGGAAGCACCCAGGATGTTCAGAAAGACGTCCAGCCAACCGTCGTTGTCATAGTCCACAAAGGAACCATTCTGGCAGACGCCACGATAGACCAGGCCGGAAAGGGCGGTGGTGTCGGTGAAATGCCCGAACCCATCCCCCTTGAACAGCCGCGGTTTCGTGAGCCCGGCGAGGAGAAGGTCAATGTGGCCATCGTTGTCGTAATCACCGCTGTTCGCGAAGAGGAAATCGCCGGTGGCCCCGATCCCGGTGGGATTGGCGATCAACGCGAACCTCCCGCTGCCCAGGTTCCGAAACAGCCGTTCCGCTTGGCTGTTGATGCTCGGCTGGTAGATGTCCACCCAACCGTCCGCGTCGAAGTCGCCAAACGCGGCGGAGACCCGTCTGGAGGGATCGCTGGGCAGTCCTGCCGCTTGGGTCACATCGACAAAAGCGGCTTCGGGCAGGGGATCGTCGACGCGCAGCACATAAGCCACGTGGTCGGAGTTCGCAACGGGATCTCCATGAACGCGGACGTAGAGGACTGCGGCGTCCGAGCCGGATTCGTGCTCGATGAGAAGGGGCTCGTCGCTTTCGCCAACCTGAGGCGCACGGCCCAGCTCGGTTATTCCATCGGCCGCATATAGAAACAGGGCGCATGGACCGCAATGTTGTGTCAGAGAGACCCGGACGTGAGTCTTGGGGCGGACACGGAGCCTGTAGTAGTCAATGTCGCGCCCGGAACCTCTCCAGTTCTGAATGAAGCCACGGACGTCCTGCCGCACGCTGACATCAAATGCTGAATCTGTGGTGTCTGGCTCGTCCAACAACTGCATGATCTCAGAGGTCTTGCTCGTTTCGCCCGGTATGAGGAACAAACTGATGTGTGCAACACCTTCGATTTCTCGGTATCGGGCGATGTTTGGATAGATGGAATTCAGGTCTTGGCTTTCCGGGGTGACGACTGAGTCTCCGGAGGCGTACGAATTCAAGTCGCTCGGGAATGTCCGACCCACAAAGCACGAAAAGAGTATGTCCTTCCCCGGTCTTGGCATTTCGTTGAGGCCCGCGATGGCCTTGATGTCGATGGTGCCGTCACAGTCAACATCCTGATTATGGTACGCCCGCTCGGGGACGTTCAGGATGTCGTTCGAGGGGATCGATCCCTCCAGGCCGCCGTTCAAGAAGACTCCCGCGATAGCGGGTGGTATGATTGGCTTGTACTCGGCGCGAACGTCTCGCATCCCTTCGGATCGGTAGTTGATGCCAACCAGCCAGTCTTTGATGCCGGCCAACTCAGGACGAAGGTCAATCCAGAAACCGATGTCCCGGTCGATGTCGGATCCTCTGTGAGGAGTCCCGATGGTCACGATGTGAGCAACACGGTGGCCGCCCATACGGTCTGTCTGGTCCACCCACCAGAGCGGTGCTGCCAGAGGCGCCGTCGCACAACGCTGAAGATACTCACGAGCGGCCAAGCCTCCCATGCTATGTCCAACGAGCACGACTTTCGCGGCCGGATTGTCCAACCACGCATCCGATCCGAAACGAAGAGCCAGCACGTGCTTGATCGCAATCCCAACCGCCTTTCCCTGTTTCGAGATTCCCGCTTCATTGCTGTCGCTCTGGCCAAGGTCGGTTCCACCAAAGTCGTCGCCTGCAGTGCCATCCCGCCGCACATGAAAATCGATGCAGAATACATCTGCGTCTGCGTCGCCAGTTCCGGGGGCTTCAAATACATGAATATCTTGAGTCTCATCCAAAGATGTGGGCTCAAATGTTGTGTTGGCGTAGTTCAGGTGGATACGAAAACCCCGTTCTGCAACGCGGAGCTTCCATCTGGCGACAAAATCCTTGGTAAGCTCGCTCCAGCCGTCTGGCGTCCCATGAATCCCGTGGATCAGGAGAATCGGGTACAGCGTGTTGGCCGAGAAAGACATTGGCGTGAGGATGACGAAAAGGAGTGTTGCGGCGTATTGGGTGATGCGGCGTGGTTTCATGGGAGATAGAGATCTGAATGTCGGAGACTGGGATTCGGTCTGGCTTCACAGGGAGGTTCGAAGGCAGCGCCTCGTTTGCATTTACGCATAAGCGACTTGAATCCTGCGCGGCGATTGGTGCATCGTTCGGGCGGAAGCCGCGCATGCACGATTCGTCCTCAGAAGGCTCCGCGGAGTCGAACCGCGCGCCCTACGGCGCGTTTCCCTTCACGTCGTGGACGATGGTCCAGAGGGTGGCGGATTGTGATGAAGCGGTGGCTTTCAGGGCATTGGAGGCATTGGTCGAACTCTACCGCCAGCCGCTTCAATCGCATCTGCTGCGCAGGTGGCCTCGGTCACCCGAGCAGGCCGAAGACTGGCTGCAGAGTTTCCTGTATGAGAAGGTTGTGCGGGACGGTCTGATCCGGCGCGCGCGACGCGAACGGGGCCGGTTTCGGACGTTCCTGCTCAATGCGCTGGACAATTTTGTCGCGAGC
>DAOOQY010000369.1:0-5063 GCA_035389025.1 Verrucomicrobiota bacterium | reverse complement strand
CGTCGAAGTAGTAAAAGAACCTGGGCAGAGTGCCCACATCGGCCTTCAGCACGAAGACACGCTTGTGCTTGAGGATGTAGTGCACCTCGCTGTTCGGATCGAGCACGTTGCCGAACTTGCGCGACCCGGTCGGGCAGACCTCGAGGCAGGCCGGCAGACGCCCCACACGCGTCCGGTGCAGACAAAAGGTGCATTTCTCCATCACACCCTTTTCCCGCGGACGGTTCGACAGATAGGAAATCTCCGGGTTGATCGCGTCTCCGGGAATCTGCGGCTCCGCGAAGTTGAACCGCCGCGCCCAGTAGGGACACGCCGCTTCACAATACCGGCACCCGATGCACCAGTCGTAGTCGATCACCGTGATACCGTCCGGCTCCTGCCACGTCGCCTCGACCGGACACACCTTCACACAGGGCGGATTGGCGCACTGATGGCACTGCACGGGCATGTACCACTTGTCCGGACGCGGCACCAAGGGCGGAGTGTAATGGTGATTGGCCGTCTCGACATCAATGCTCCCCTTCTCCATCTCAAGCACCCGGATGTACTGGAGTTCGGGCGCGCGCGACTGGTTGTTCTCGGCCACACACGCATGCACGCACTTCCGACACCCGATGCACCGGCTGATGTTCAGACCATACACATACTCGACTCCGTCCATCGGCAGCGGGTCCGTGACGACGGCGTCGACCCGATGCCGCGTGCGCACCTGCTCGCGAATCCGCTCGAGCGCACGCGCCTTCTGCGCGGCCGTCATCTCCTTGTAATGCTTCTGGAGAAATTCCTCGACCGACGGCAGACCACCCTCCTTCAGATGCCGCAGCGGCGACATCGCCGCAGCCAGCGCCGCCAATCCGGCAGCCGCGGCCGCGCTCTTGCCCAGGAACCCCCGACGCGACACCGCCCCGGCTCCGGCGGAGGCGGCTTCCGGTCGGCGCGGTTTGTCGGTCTGGGCCATAATCAGTGGGAATTGCCCGCCCCTTCAGCGCCGGAGTAAACCCGCAGCGGATCGCGCTTGCCGCCGTGCGCGGGCGGCGCCGGCACGCCCATGCGGAGCGTGTTCGGACCCGGCGCGGCCGCCATCGAGCCGAAAGGCGGCGTATGGGGATCGTGGCACTGGATGCACCGCAGGCGCACCTGTTCCCCCTGAGCGGTGTCCCAATAGCCGTTGCTCCGGCCGTGCGATCCGGCCTGCCAGTCGCGGTAAACTGGTCCGTGACACTTCGCGCACAGGAGTTGGGGCTGTCCCCACGCAATCTCCGCGCCAAAATCGTCCACAAAAGCGTTGCGATTCTGGCGATGGTGGCAGTTGAAACAGCGCGTGTTGATGCCGTGATTGAACTCGATCTCCGTGTGTTGAGTCAAGGGACGCAGCGTCTCCTCCGGCGACGGAATGATCCGATGGCACTCCATGCACTCGTACGTGTAGCCGGCCAACGGATAGACTGGACGCATCGTGGGCTGGCGCACCGGGGTCGGGTCCGTCGCCCATGACGGCACGGGTGTGGGCGGGCTGATCGGCACGCGCGGGGGCAGCGGATCAAACACCAAAACAGCCGCTGAAGCGATAAATGCCACTGGCACCCATGATTGCAGCCCGCTTCTCATTGGGTGACGTGCACGCTCCCGCACCGGGAAACGTGAGGGATCTGGGCGTTGGAAGACGACCCCGGATCAGACAGCGGCCCGCGCAATGGCACAGCACGATTCACAATGAGTCTCTGTGCTGAACCCAAACACGTCGCAATCCTCCGGGTCAAGAAAAACCCGGCCCCAATAGCAAAACCCGGCTCTTCACCTCCTCGCGCAAAATCTCAGCGAACTGTCCTTGCGTCGCGCGGGGCCTGCCTGCCGCGCCCGCCTGTGCCGTGCCCGACACGGCAGACAGGCCGCTGCGCTTTGCGGCGCAGGCAGGGCCCGCGGCCTCGTGTGCTCTGTTCGCGCACACGAAGGCGTTGGAGTGGGGACGGCCTCGTCCCCGGCGATGAGAGTTGCAGACCCTGTTTGGCGGGCGACGAGGCCTGAACGGTCACGTCGGAAACCCGCGGGCCTTGCGCACCACATCAACAAACGCACGCGCCGATTTGGTGATACGTTCGAAATCGCGGGCTGCAATGACGGCCTTTCCGGCCAACTCACCCCCGACTCCCACGGCACACGCCCCTGCCTTGATGAACTGGGGCGCCGTCTCGAGAGTGACTGCCCCCGTGGGCATCAACTCGATCTCAGGAAACGGCCCCTTGATGTCTTTGAAAAACTGCGCTCCGCCCACACCCGCCGGGAAGACCTTGACCACGTCCGCACCCGCTTCCCATGCAGCCAGGATTTCCGTCGGCGTCATCGCCCCGGGCATGCACGCAATCGAATAGCGCCGGCAGATTCCCACCACGCTCGGTCGGAACGCCGGGGACACCACAAACCCCGCCCCGGCAAGAATCGCCGCGCGCGCCGTCTCGGCATCGAGAACGGTCCCGGCCCCGATTGCCACGTCATCTCCGAGGGCCGACGACGCCTGTTCGATCACTCGAATTGCGCCCGGCACGGTGAGGGTGATTTCGACGCAACAGACGCCGCCTTGGACCAACGCGCGCGACACATCGATCAGATCGTCCGGGCGCTCGGCGCGAATCACCGCAACGACTCCTGTCGACTTGATCCGATTGAGCACTTCAGCTTTCGATTGCATGGTTCGGCTCCAGTTCCTGCGGCAGGCTATCCGCCCGGCCCTGCGGCTTCAATCGCGATCGACACGCGATCGACCGCGCGTCCCATCGCGGACATTGTCTGCGGGCGACGAGGCCGTCGCCCCTCCGGCGGGAGTCCGCACCCGATGCAGGCGAGCCTCGCTGAGTTTACAAACACCTTCCGTGCTTCCCACAGACAGAATCCCGGCACGGCATGGGAAGTGCTGAATAATGACTCAGCCGACGCCCATGAGACTGCGGAACGACAATGAACGGGATCGAGGGTGGCGGACCCGCCGCCACAACCGACCTGTTCGTTTCGCTTCACAACCGCGCATGGCGCCAGGACGTCTGGTAACACGAACCGCCCAACACGGAGGATCAGGCCATGAATGACAAATCTGTTCTCTGCGTCGACCTCGGAACCGACAGCCTCAAATGGACCAGGTTCAGCCTCGATGACACCAGGGCGCCTGTTCTCGCCGACTACGGGATCAGCCCCGTTCGCGATTCCGCGACTGCCGTCGTCGACGGCGGCTCAAGGACCACCGAACCGCTGCGGCGGTTGCTCTCGGACGAATGCCCCGGCGCTTCCCGCTGCTGCTTGTGCGCGTCGGCTTCGCACCTCTTCACCAGGTTTCTCAGATTCCCTCCGATGGATCAGACCCGGCTCCGCCAGGTCTTGGAATTCGAGCTCAAGGAGCATTTCCCGGCCCCGATGGAGGCCCTGACCTGGGATTACCAGGTGCTCGAACCGCAGGGACCGGCCCAGGTCGACACCCTTCTCACCGCCATCAAGTCCGTCACAGCCGTGGAATGGCTGAAAGCGGCCGAATCCGCGGGATACCGGGTCGACGTGCTCGATGCCGGACCGGCGGCGCTGGCGAATGCCTTTCTCTACAACGACGGCGAGTTGCCCGGATGCAGTCTGCTGCTCGATATCGGGTCGCGCACGACCACAGTGTGCCTTATCGAGAATGGGAGGTGCTTCTTCCGCACGGTGAACCTGGGCGGAAACGCCATCACGCTCGAGTTTTCGAAGGAAGCCGGTTTGCCGCCGGGAGAAGCAGAGCAACGCAAGATCAGCGAGGGCCTGGTTGGCCTGGGCGGTGAGTGCGAGGGCGCAGGCGGCGGGCATGGGCCGTTGCTCGCCCGAATCACCCGCCAATTCATGACGCGTCTTTCCGCGCAGGTGCTTCAGACAGTCCATTTCTACCGCAGCCAGAGGGGCGGTTCGCCTCCCGACCGGCTCTACCTGGCCGGCGGGGGCTCGCTGCTCCCCTTCACCGGCCGGTTCTTTGAAGAAAGACTCGAGGTCCCAGTCGAGTCGTTCAACCCGTTCCGCCGGATTCGGACCGATCCGGCCATCGACCGCGCGGTCCTGGCCCGAATGGCGCCTGCGCTGGGATGCGCGGTGGGATTGGCTCTGCGAAATCCGATGCGCTGCCCGATCGAACTCAACCTGGTCCCGACCAGCGTCTTTCGACGCCGCCAACTCCGGCGTTCCGCCGTGTACGTGGCCGCCGCCGCCGCCGGCGTGGTTGCGGCCTTCTGCACTGTCGGGTCGTTCTACGAGCACTGGGCGGCCGAGCAACGGCAGACACACGCTGCCGTCAGCCGATTGTCTGAGAGGCTCTCCGCCCGCCGGCACGCATTCGAAATCGCCTTGGGGCAACGCAACAGCACTGCGCGAAGGGCGGAACAACTCGCCGCCTGGATGACCCATCGCTTCTACTGGGCGGACCTGCTCACCGACCTGCGCCGCGCGCTCGAAACGACCGAGTCCGTCACATCCAGGGGCGGCATTCGCGCCGGCATATGGATCGAGGCCATGAGGCCCGATCTGCCCGAAGAACCGGCTCTCGAAGAGGCGCCGCCGCGACCTTCTTTCGACCCGCGACTGTGGAAACGCTACTTTGGAAAGCTGCCAGAATTGCCCGCGAATTGGGAGTCTGTCGCCGGCCAAGGCGCGCCGGACCGCATCGGGCCCGCACGGTCCGCAACCGGACCGGACGGGCGAGCCACAAACAAAGTCAGCACCGTCCAACTCACCTGCCGCGCCGTGAGCTGGAATTGCGTGTCGCCCACCGCGGACACGGAGTTGGCGTATGCATTCCTCAAGCAGTTGCAGGCCAGCCCGTTCCTGGCCGCGGGCACAAGTGGGACGCGTCTCACGGGCCGAATGCGGCGGGACGACGCCACCGGCACGTTCAGCTTCGATGCCATGCTGGTGTTGAAGTCTCCGATCGAGCTGTAGCGAGGCTTCGCGTTAGGGTCTGTGCCAAATTGACTTCCGGTTTGGGCGGAAGGACTTGGTTCGCTGGTCCCGCGGCCGCGCATGCGCGTCAACCTTAGGGCGGCTGAGATGCGGATCTTGGA
>DAOOQY010000368.1:0-5077 GCA_035389025.1 Verrucomicrobiota bacterium | reverse complement strand
TGCGTTGATCGTGTCCGAGGTGCCGGCAACGGTGGCCGGGCTGTTCACCACCAACCAGGTTTGCGCCGCGCCGGTCAAGGTCTGCATCCCGCGGGCAGCGAAAGGCCGTGCGCAAGCCATCGTGGCCAACTCGGGCAACGCCAACGCGTGCACCGGCCCGCGCGGTCTGCGGGATGCTCTCGAAATGGCTGCCGCTGCGGCAGCGCAGATTCACCTGCCGCCCGAGCATGTCCTGGTGGCCTCGACCGGACGCATCGGCGTGCCGATGCCAATGGCCAACGTGCGCGATGGGATTCGGCGGGCCGCCGGACTCCTCGGGAATGCCCCGGAACACGGCGCCGAGGCCGCCGAGGCCATCATGACCAGCGACACCCGACCCAAACAGATCGCGATCGAGTTGAAGCTCGCCGGACGGCCCGTCCGGATCGGAGGTGTCTGCAAGGGCGCGGGCATGATCCAGCCGGGCATGAGCGTCACGGGACGCCGCCCCGCCGCCATGCCCGTCGCCGGGCTGCACGCGACGATGCTGGCCTTCCTCACCACGGACGCCGCCATCGAGGCGAAGCTCCTGCAAAGGATGCTGACGCATGCCGTCGCCCTGAGCTTCAACCGGATCACCGTCGACGGCGACATGAGCACCAACGACACCGTGCTCGTGCTTGCCAACGGCCTCGCAGACCATCCCCAACTGCGCGGGCGCCCCGCGGCGAAGCCCAGTCGGGACATCGCGCTCTTCCAGGCCGGCCTGGATCATGTCTGCCTCGAGTTGGCCAGGATGATCGTGCGCGACGGTGAAGGCGTCACGCGCTTCGTCACGCTCCGGTTGTCCGGAGCCAGGACCTTTGCGGAAGCGGACGCCGCCGTGCGCGCGGTGGCCAACAGCGCGCTTGTCAAAGCCAGTTGGTTTGGCGGCGACCCGAACTGGGGCCGCATCATCGATGCCCTCGGGTACAGCCCGGCGCGAATCGCCGAAGAACGCGTCGACATCGGGTACAGCGCGCCCGGGGCGCGCCCGGTGTTTTGGAGTCTCAGAAAGGGCCGCCCGACCGCGACGTCGTTCAAGCAGCTCTGCGCGGCGGTGGCGCCCAAGGAATTTGATCTGCACATCCGGCTCAACCTCGGTCCTGCGAGCGCGATCCTCTACGCCGCCGATCTCACCGAGGAGTACGTCGATTTCAACAAGGGCGACGTGAGCGATCCGACCAAGCTGGGCGGCTAGCCGAGGCAGCCGTCACGCCAACTGCAACTCCCTTTCGACCTCGCCGATCAGACTGGTCAATCTGCGCCCGTACTCGATGTAATTGGCGTACTGCGCCTCGGCCGAGGCGCGGGTGTTCGAGTCATGGAACACGACGGCCATGTGGGGTTCGATCGAGATTCCGCCGTTGTACCCGCGGCTCAGCGCGTCTTTGACAATGTCGCGCACCCGTCCGTCGCCCTCGCCCGGCCATCGGTAATCGGCGTCGTTCTTCTCCGGGTTCCATGTGGCGTCCTTGATATGGATATGGACCGTCGCCTCGCGGACGTGCGTCCAGAAATCCCAGGGGTCCTGCTTGCTCCAGGGCTTGGGCCGGGAACGGTCGGGGTTGAAGATCGGGTTGGCGGTGTCGAACACCCACTTGAGTCCGGGCACGTTTTCGAGCAATTCGAGCGCATGGCGCGCGCTCATGCCGCCGTGGTTCATGCAGTTCTCGTGCACGGGCTGCAAGCCGGCATCGAGGAACATCCGGGTCACCTCCCTGACCCGATCGAAGACCACGGCGGGAATCGTGTCGGCGTCATCGGCCGGCTTGAAGCTCATGATGCGGACGAATTTCGTGCCGAGCCGCTGCATGCGCGGGATGGCGCGTTGCGTTTCGGCGAGGGTGACCGCGAAGGGGGTTTGCACGGTCTTTGCCCAGTTCATGATCGTCGATCCGAAGCAGCAGACGCCGACGCCCGCGGATTCGAGTTTCTCAACAGCCAGTTCGAATGCGCGCTCGGGAATCTCGTGCAGATTGGCGCCGGGGAATCCCTCGACCTCGACCGTCCGGGCTTCGAGTGTGCGCCATCCGAGTTCACGGGTCGCCTTGATCTGAACATCGATGGATGCTCCCGCTTCGTCGCTGATGCCAGTCAGGTAGTACATGGGCCGTAACAATGATTGCGGGGACAGTCGAGGCACGCGCTCAGCCGCCCCTGAGGTTTTGGACAATCCGCGTTGTGGGCTCCGCCCGGTTCAGCGTGTAGAAGTGAATGCCCGGCACCCCCTGGCGCAAGAGGTCGGCGCACTGGCGCGTGGCGAACTCGATCCCAAATGCCGTCACCGCCGCGTCGTCGTTGCCCAGGGCGTTCAACCGGTCAGCGAGGGCGGGCGGAATGGTCGCTCCGCACAAAGAGACGAATCTCTCGACCTGGCTCGAACTGAGGATCGGGATGACGCCGGGCACGATTGGCACCGTGACGCCCAGCGTGCCGACGAGGTAATCGCGGAATTCGTAAAAGAAGGCGTTGTCGAAGAACAACTGCGTGATGACGAACCGGGCGCCGCACCCGATCTTCGCCGCCAGGCGGCGCCAATCCACGTCCTTGCTCTGCCGGCACTCGATATGACCCTCGGGAAAACCCGCAACTCCAATCGAGAAGCCCCCGAGATCACGGGTCAACGTCACCAGCTCGTGCGCGAATTCGAATCCGCCCTCGGGTCTGACAAAGCGTCCGGTCTCCTCGGGCGGATCCCCGCGCAGGGCCAAGATGTTTCTGATTCCCCTGCCACGCGCTTCGTCCAGCAGGGCGACGATCTGGTCTCGGGTCGACCCAACACAGGTGAGATGCGCCATCGCGGGCACTCCGAAATCGAGTTGAATGCGCTCGACCATCTGCAGGGTCTTCGCGCGCGTGCTGCCTCCGGCGCCATAGGTGACCGAGCAGTAGGAGGGCGCCAACCGGCAGAGGGCGGGCAGCGTCCGCTCGAAGATCGCCCGGTCGCCGCTCTCTGTCTTTGGCGTGAAAAACTCGAACGAGAGCACCGGCCGCCCCGCTTGACGAGCGTCGCTGTAGATGTCGTGAATGAACCGCATCAAGGAGAGCTATCATGCGCCATGAGCAATCGAAGCGCAAGCCGCGCGCGACAGCCGCGCACTCCGCGCACTCCGCGCAGCAGTCTCCACTCCAGCTTGGATCAGGTTCAGCGCGGAGCCTGGGATGGCTCGGGCTCGGGCTCGCGCCGGGCCACTTCATCGAGCCGCCGCTTCAACTGCTGCATCCCTTCGCGCAGTTCCTGCATTTCGGCCCGCAATCGACCGATTTCGGCGACAGCGGCTTCTCGGATGCCGGGTTGCCCTCCGGGTCGCCCGAGTTCGTTGCGCATCTGCGCCTCCACCTGAGCCAACCGCTCCGCCAAATCAGGCATCCCGCCAGCCCGAAGCGCCTCGATCGCGCGCTGCAAGTGGGCGAGTCGACGCTGCATCTCCATCGGCTGCGGCCTTCCTTCCGGACGCGGCTTCTCGCCGCGTTCGAATTGGCGCTGGCCGGGAGGTCCGTCGAAACCGCGCAATGCGCGTTCGACACGCTCGACCTGCTGGCGCAGCTCGGCCGCCTCGGCTTCATGGCCCTCGGCGGTCTGACGCTCCAGTTCGTGCCGGAGTTCTTCCAATCGCGATTTGAGCGCGTGGCGCCGCTCGACGTTTGCCGGGCGCTCCTGACCGCGAAACTCAGACCGCCCAGCTTCGTCCCGCATCTTGCGCGCCTCGACCATCAGATCCATCGCAGCCTCATGCCGTCCGGCAGCCTTCAGAGCAGCCGCCTTCTCTTCGAGTCTCGCGGCTTCGGAGCGCTCCTGGGCGGGTGGTGGCTCCTGCGCTGACGGCGTGAGCCAGTTCAGCCCCAATCCCAGCGTCGCCACGGCGATCCACACCCGGCGATTGAAGAAAGGCCGGCCGATTCTGAATTCAGTATTCATATGCACTCGACATGGTTCGAGGCCACCTTACTGGAACGGAGCGAAAATGCAACTGGCCCGGATCAGGTTCAGCGCGGAGCCTGTGATCGATCCGGGCTCTCGGGATCAATTGGGCATCACCGACAGGATGGGGAGGTTGGCGGTTGCGGCGTTGCCCTGGCCGTCATGGGCATAGGCAAAGAGCCGGTAGAAACCCGGCTTCCGCGGCAGTTGGATTTCCACAACCTGTCCACCCTGCCCGGCCTCGACGATCGCCCGTTGGATCGGCGCTGTTTCCGGTTCCGCATCCCCGCCTGTGCCCGGATTGTCCGCCACATCGGTCCGCAGATCCCATGTCACGTTGACTGCGTCGCCTTCCGGGTCTGTCACGGTCAGGCCAAACCGCGCCCGTTGACCTGCGATCAGCGTCTCCCCTGCACCGCTCCGCCGGGCGGCCGGGAGGAGTCGGATGCCGGACGCTTCGATCCGCGGAGAGCGGTTGGCCGGCCATCGCCCGCTCCAGAGGAATGTCATGACGTCGATCGACTCGGTGCGAGACCCGTCGGGAAGGAACATGCCGTACCAGGTGTGGGTCTTCTCCTGTTTGTGAGACCAGTAGAAAACGTATGAGCCCAGGCAATTCGAACGGCCCTCGACCGCATGGCGGTAGGCCTTGAGGTAGAACTCCGCTTTGGCGCTGCTGGTGTCCTCGATGGGCATTCGCCACGCCGTCTTCGGCACCTGCCAATGGCCTCGAGGTCCGAACTCGGTGACCAGGCAAGGCCTGTTCCACCCTTGACGGGCGATGTCCTCCGGCAAGGTCAACATGTCGGCGTAGGCGTTCAACCCCACGGCGTCCAGGGCGGGGCAATGCGCGTCGAGTTCATTCAGGATTCGCCGATAGGCATCGCCCAACACGGCGATGACAGGGTGATTCGCATCCTCCTGCTTCACCATGACGGCGAGCCGGTTGACCTCCTGCCACAGCGCAACCCGTTGCTCCGCGGTGGTGCTGATTTCCGGCTCGTTGCCCAGATTCCACGCGAGCAACGCAGGGTGATCGCGGTGGCGCCGGACAATGGACCGCACCGTGTCAAACTGGGCCTCGACTCGAGCCCGGTCCCGATAGTCGAATCCATGTCGCGGGTTCCCCAGCGG
>DAOOQY010000367.1:0-5082 GCA_035389025.1 Verrucomicrobiota bacterium | reverse complement strand
GGGGCCGCGTCCGGGACCCCGGCCTCCGCCCACATTCGGTTTGCTCATCTCAGCCACAATAGGTCTCCTTGGATGATTTAGAACTGCAATCCGCCTTCACGCGCCGCGTCGGCCAGGGCCTTGACCTTGCCATGATAACGCGCCCCGCTGCGATCGAACACCACCTGGCTGATCCCGCGCGCCTTGGCCACCTCGGCCGCGACGGCGCCCAACCGCTTGGCACTGTCCACATTCGCCTTCCACGGGCCGCCTTCGGGCAATCCTTTGGCGCGTGTCGAGGTTGCCGCCAGGGTGACACGATTCTCGTCGTCGATGAACTGCACGTAGGCGTGCTGGCCGGTGAACCGCACGCTCATGCGCGGGCGGGCGGCCGTGCCGGTCACGCGCTGGCGCATCCGGCGCCGGCGGCGTTTCTCAAGTTGCTGTTTCTTTTCGATTCTCATGCTCTGCGAGCCCCATCTGGTTAAGCCGTGCTGCTTGTGTCAGTTCCCGAGCGGCGCTTACTGGACGGTCTTGCCTTCCTTGCGGACGACCTTCTCGCCGGCGTAACGGACACCCTTGCCCTTGTAAGGCTCGGGCGGGTAGAACCCGCGCAGTTCGGATGCCACCTGGCCGACCACCTGCTTGTCGGGGCCTTCGATCGTGAGCTTGGTGTTCTCGTCGACGGTGACCTTGATCTGCTCGGGCAAAGGGTAATTGATCTGGTGCGAGTAGCCCAGCGTCATATTGACCTGCTTGCCCTGCACCGCCGCCTTGAAACCGACCCCGTGGATTTCGAGCTTCTTGACGTAGCCCTCGTTGACGCCCTTGACGGCGTTTTGAATGAGGGACCGGCTCAGTCCGTGCAGGGCCTTGGCCGCGGCGTCCTCGCCATCGCGCGACACCTTGATCTGGGCGCCTTCGAGGGCCACCCGGGTCCGCGGCGGCAACTCGACGTGCAGTTTGCCTTTCGGTCCCTCGACTTGGAGCGTGCGCCCCTGGACCTCCACCTTCACCTTCGGAGGCACAACCACGGGTAAACGGCCTATCCTTGACATAAAAACCTCGCTCTACCAAACGTGACACAACACCTCGCCGCCGACGTTCTGCCGGCGCGCCTCGCTCCCCGTCAGCACGCCTCGAGGCGTCGAGAGGATCGCAATGCCCATCCCGCCCAGGACGCGTGGAATCTCACCCGCGCCCACATAGCGCCTGAGCCCGGGCGTGCTGACCCGGCGCAATCCCTCGATGACGCCCTTGCGGCCCTGGTACTTGAGCTTGAGCTTGAGTTTCTTGACGCTCGTCCCCTCGGCGGAATAATCGGCGAGGTAACCTTCCTGTTTGAGCAATCGGGCGATGCTCTCCTTGAGGGCGGAGTGCGGCACTTCGACGGCGGGCAGCAACGCGTGGTTCGCGTTGCGGATGCGGGTGAGCAAATCGGCGATGGGATCAGTCATACGCTTACCAACTGGCTTTGGTGACGCCGGGGATGAGGCCTGAGAGGGCCATTTCGCGGAAGGTCAAGCGCGAGACACCGAACTTGCGGAGGTGGGCGTGCCGGCGTCCGGTCACCTTGCAGCGGTTGACGACGCGGCTGGGACTGGCATCGCGCGGCAGTTGTGCCAGGGCGGCGTAGTCCTTCTTGGCCTTGAGTTCGGCCCGCAGCGCCGCGTACTTCTTCACCGTGGCCCGCTTCCGTTTGTCACGCTCAATCCAGGCGAGTTTCGACATATCATTTTCCTTCCGCGAACGGCATTCCCATCAGTTTGAGCAGGTCAAGCGCCTCGGCATCGGTCTGCGCGGTGGTCACGATCGTGACGTCCATCCCCTGATGCCGCTTGATCTTATCGAGATCGATCTCGGGAAAAATGGTCTGCTCATCCAGACCCAACGAGTAGTTGCCCCGTCCGTCAAATGCCCGCGGCGACAAGCCGCGGAAATCCCGAATGCGGGGCAGAGCCGTGGACACCAGGCGATCGAAAAACTCGTACATCACCTCGCGACGGAGCGTGACGTGGCATCCGATGGGCTGGCCCTGGCGCAGTTTGAAGTTGGCCACGCTCTTGCGCGACTTGTCGATCACCGGTTTGCGTCCGGTGATCGATCCGAGGTCCTTGGCGGCGTCATCGATGGCGGCCTTCTCCAATGCGGAGCTGACGCCCATGTGGATGACGATCTTCACCATCCGGGGGACTTGGTGGACATTGCCGTACGCGCGCTTCTGCCGCAGCGCCGGGCGCACTTCGTCCATGTATTTCTGCTGCAGTCTTGGCTTCATGGCTGGTCTCAGGCGGCCGAACCGGCCGTCCGCTTGGCGGCCCGTGCCTCGAACACATCGCGGCGCATCACATTCGAGATGTGCAGGGAGCCTTCCCGCTTGACAATGGCCCCTTCCGGATGCTGTTGACTTTTGCGGGTATGGCGTTTGATCATCTTGATTCCTTCAACGATCACCCGCTGCTTGCGGGGCAGCACGGCGATCACTTTGCCCTCCTTGCCCTTCTCTGTTCCGGCGATCACTGTCACCTGATCGCCCCGCTTGACGTGAAATCGTTGCATATTCGCTATATGACCTCCGGCGCCAGGGAGATGATCTTCATGAACTTCCGGTCACGCAACTCGCGCGCCACCGGCCCGAAGATGCGGGTCCCGCGCGGGTTTTGCTCCTTGTCGATGATCACAATGGCGTTGCTGTCGAAGCGCAGGTAGGAGCCGTCGCTGCGGTGAATGGCCTTGCGCGTGCGCACCACGACCGCCTCGACAACCTCTCCCTTCTTCACCGTCCCATCGGGAGTGGCTTCCTTGACATGGGCTTTGATGACATCGCCGACCCGCGCATAGCGCTGGTTGCGGCCGAGCACGCCGATGGCGGCGGCCCGTCGCGCTCCGGAATTGTCGGCCACTTCGAGAATGGAACGTACTTGCAGCATAACACCTCACACTTCAGCCGCCGAACCCGCGCCGGATTCAATCGGCTCGTGGCGCTCCAGGATTTCCACCAGGCGCCAGTTTTTGAGCTTCGACAGCGGCCGGGTCTCGGCGATCCGCACACGGTCGCCCAACCGGGCCGCGCTCTGTTCGTCGTGCGCGTACAGTTTCTTGAAGCGGGTGAGCACTTTCTTGAACCGCGGATGGCGAAAGCGGCGCTCGACGCGCACGACGATCGTCTTGGCCATCCGGTTGCCGATGACCTGGCCCACGCGCTCTTTCCGATGATTCCGACTGGCAATCGTCTCAGGCATACATCCCCACTTACGCTGACTTCTGTTTCAAGGCCGTCAGTTGCGTCTCCACGCGCGCAATGTCGCGGCGGAGGGTCCGCAGCCGGGCCGGTTTCTCCAGTTGGCTGCTCGCCTTCTGGAGGTGCAGGTTGAACAGGTCTTGACGCAAATCGCGGCTCAACGCTGCCAGTTCGACCGCCGTTTTATCCTTCAATTCAGACATCTTCATGGTCAAGGCGCTCCTGCTAACCCAGCCGGTGCCGGGAAATGAACTTGGTCTGGATCGGCAGCTTGGTGGCCGCCAGACGCAACGACTCGCGCGCCACAGCCTCCGGCACACCGTCCACCTCGAACAACACCGCAGCCGGCTTGATCACGGCGACCCACGATTCCACGGCGCCCTTGCCCGTGCCCATGCGGACCTCGAGCGGTTTCTTGGTGATCGGCTTGTCGGGAAAGACCCGAATCCACATCTTGCCCCGCCGCTTCATGAAGCGGCTGATGGCGACGCGGGCCGCCTCGATCTGTTTGGTGTCCAGCCAGCAGCGCTCGAGCGCTTGCAGTCCATATTCTCCGTACGCCACGGCGTTCCCGCGCGTGGCCAACCCCCTGCGGTTTCCACGCTGTTGTTTGCGGTACTTGACTCGGGCAGGCATCATCGGCATATCAAATCCTCCTCAGATCACCCGTTCGCTGGCCGCGGCGACCGCCACAGGGCGTTTCTCGACCTTCATTTCCCCCCGGCAAATCCAGCACTTGACCCCGAGCTTGCCATACATTGTGTTGGCCTCCGCAAATCCGTAACCGATCTTGGCCCGCAAGGTGTGCAGGGGAACGCGGCCCTCATGATACGATTCGGTCCGCGCCAACTCCGCCCCTCCCAGGCGCCCGGCACACCGAATTTTGATTCCGTCCGCCCCCTTGTCCATGGCGGTCTGCACCGCCTTCTTCATGGCCCGGCGGAACGAGATGCGGCGCTCCAACTGCAGCGCGACGTTCTCAGCCACCAACTGCGCGTCCAGATCGGGGTCCTTGATCTCCTGAATGTCGACGTAGATTTCCTTGCCCGTCAGGCGGCTCAGGTCCTCTTTGAGCTTGTCGATCTCGGCCCCCTTGCGGCCGATGACCACACCCGGGCGGGCTGTGTAGATGGTGACGCGGCACCGGTTGGCCGCCCGCTCGATCTGAATCCTCGGCACGGCGGCGGATTCGAGTTTCTTCTTGAGAATGCCGCGGATGGTCTTGTCCTCGACCAGCAGCCGGCCGAACTCCTTCTTGCCAGCATACCACTTGGACAGCCAGTCTTTCGAGACCGCAATGCGCAAACCGACAGGATTTGTCTTCTGACCCATAATGTTAATGGTCCGACAGGACGATCTTGATGTGACAATTGCGTTTGAGGAC
The DNA here is from genome assembly GCA_035389025.1 of Verrucomicrobiota bacterium. Classification (GTDB taxonomy): domain Bacteria; phylum Verrucomicrobiota; class Verrucomicrobiia; order Limisphaerales; family J093; genus MWFF01. Next base: position 478 of record DAOOQY010000367.1, on the reverse strand, counting down.
CGGTCCAGGGGAGCCGCGCGCCTTGGGCGTGAACCTCCGGAGAATCCCCGCCCGGCCCGCGACGGCCTCTTTCACACGCAGGGTCTCGGTCTTGAGGTTCTTGTTGTTCTCGGCGTTGGCAATGGCGGACTTAAGAGTCTTGGCGACCAGCCGCGCCGACTTGCGGGGAACCACCGCGAGCACCGCCATGGCCCGCTCGGCCGGCATGCCTTGGATTTGCCGCACAACCTCCCGCATCTTCTGCGGGGACATGCGTACGTTCCGGGTGATGGCGTGAACTTCCATATGTCTGCTCCCTACTTGGCTTCCGCTTTCGCCGTGTGCGCGCCGTGCTTCCGGAACACACGCGTCGGAGAAAACTCCCCAAGCCGATGCCCGACCATATTCTCGGTGACAAACACCGGGCTGAAAATCTTCCCATTGTGCACGTTGAACGTCAGCCCGACAAACTCGGGCGTGATCGTCGATCGACGCGACC
>DAOOQY010000366.1:0-5090 GCA_035389025.1 Verrucomicrobiota bacterium | reverse complement strand
TGCCATTGAGCACTTCGTTGACCGTTCCGTCGCCGCCCGCCGCGACCACGGTGTCGAATCCCTGGCGCACGGCCTCGCCAGCCAGATCGACCGCGGCTCCAGGACCGGCGGTCGGCATCAGGACACATTCGCGCGCCAGGCTCTCGAGTCGTCGACGGAACCGTTTGGCCTTGTTGCCGCGCGCGGTCGGATTGAACACAACGCAAAGGCGCATGGTGCGCTTCACGTCCTCGGGTTCTCAGGTTATGGCCGCCAACAGGCGGTTGACCTCTCGCATCACGGCAAAGGCGTCGGCAACGTAGAGCACGTCGGCTTTGCCACGCGCCCAGCCGCAGTTTGGATCGAGGCTGATGGCCCGGCGCTCGCTGATGAAACGCCAGCCGACGGTGTGGGGTTCCTCGCCGTGACAGCAGGTCGAGAGCCCCTTGGGATGCCGGGGCGTCGCGCCCGTCTGGCCTATCTGGTTCAGGTGCGAGAGAAACGACAGGACGGTCTGACCCTCGCCGCCCAGATCGACCAGCGACTTGCTGCTGCCGAGGGAGGCGCGGCTGCGCTTGAGAAACTCGAGGATGATCTGCTCCGCCTCGGCCACGTGTGCCTGGCCGTCACCCTGTTTCTTGGTCCAGCCCGCGCCCGCCACGAACAGAAGGTCGGCGTCGGGCCGGATGGTCTGGGCATCGGCCGCCGGCGCCCGGACTCCGACGACGCTCGTTTTCCGGGCGGCTTCGGGCAGGGTCACGTCGAGCACCTCGACTGCGGCGGCGCCGCCGGGCGGGCCGTCCCAGGGCGGCTGACTGCCGGGATCGACGAGGATGACCCACGGGCGTTGCGTCCGCTGGACGACTGCCTCCATGCGCTGCCGATAGTACCAGCGGTTCACGAAAGGCCGGCTCTCGCGGGCGCCGAGGGCTGTGACATGTGTGTCTGCCTGTCCTCCGATGCGTTGAGCGACGCCAGGCAGGCAGCGCGACAAGCGGCTGGTGCCCGGCGCCACGACCAGTGTGGCCTGACTGGCGCGGACAAGCGCCTCGGCCGCCGCCGCGTCGCTCGCATAGCGCGGGGACCCGAAGTCCGGGCCGGCCACACCCAGGAACCGCGTTGCACCGCACCCGGCGATCCGGTCGGCGGCCGTTTGGACCGATGGCCCCTGAAGGCCGACTGTCAGGCCGCCGCCCAAGGCGGCAGCGAGCGAACGCGCGGCGCCCAGCGCCTCGAAAGCGGCTGGGGCGAGCGCGCCGTCCGGCTCGGTGGCCGCAAGAAACAGGATCGTCTCCATGATGCACCTCACTTCGAAATCCAATCGACAATCTCCCTGGCGATCTCCTCCGCGGACCGGTCCTTGACGACGCGCGTTTCCCGCAATTGCCTCGGCAAAACAACGGTGTCGAAGCTGAGCCCCGCGTCCGCCAGGTGAATCGCCTTGGCCTTTTGGAGGGCGGGCATGAGCGTGCGCATGTTGATCATGCCGATCTGCGGATTGTTCTTCGGCTCGGGGAGATGGCCCGTGGCCCAACCGAAGAGGGCGGGCGGGCCGGCACAACGCGAAACCTGATGCTGCCCGCCTTCGAGCCGCTCGACCACCTCGAAGGTCCCGTCGTCCTGGATCTTGAGTTCATCGACGCCCTGGAACTGGTCGATGATGCCAAGCCGTTCGCCAACCATCGACATCGTCACGCCGGCCCCGCGGGACGCGGATTCCCATCCCCCAAACACGAGCAGCTTCGAGCGGTCGAGTCCGGGAATCCCCTGGATGCCTTCGGCGAGGGCCGCGGCGACGGCCGAGGCCTCGGCGAACCCGCTGGCCGAGCCGTCCAGGGGCACGAACTCGAACGGCACCTTCTGGGCGACGGTCATCATGACCTGTTGCAGCTTTGGTTTGGGGCCGAGGCTGACCAGCCAGACCTTCGTGCCCGGCCTGTTCCTGGCGAGGCTGGCCGCTTCGTAAAGGGCGTGGGCGGCCCAAGGGTCCAGGACGAATGGGAGCATCGCCTCGTTCTTCAGCGCGGGTCCGGCGGGTCCGGCGACCGGTTCGAGGGTCTGGAGCGGGTCGGGCACCAGGCTGGCGCAGACGACCACGTGATAGGCAGTGCTCATAGGATTGCTCAAGGGCTTGCCGGGGCGACGCCGAGATAGTTGCCGAGCCCGACCACAACGGTCGAGAAGATCAACATCAGGAGACCGAGAAACAACAGGGTCTTGGTGAACCCGCTCGAACCCTTCCACTCCTTCAGAGCGATGCCCCAGAGCGAACTGAAGATGATGATGCTGGCCATGTGCAGGGTCCAACTCGAGAACTTGTAATCGCCCATCTGCGTCTCGCCCATGGTGTAGAAGAAGAACTGCATGTACCACGTCGTCCCCGCCAGGGCGCTGAAGAAGTAGTTGCTCAGCCTCGGAACGGCGCCGGCGCCGGGCGCAACCGGGCCGCTGACGGGCTTTGCCGGGCTTTCGAGGTGCTCCGCGCGCAGAGTCGGGCTGAAGTACTGGTAGCCGGTCCGGTTGCGCACGTTCAGGTAAGCGCACCAGATGAAGTTGGAAGTGAACCCGCCGAGCAGGACCACGCAGAGTTTGGGCAGGCCGGTCCAGAGTTCCGGTGTTCCGTGCTGGCGCGACAGGTCGGCGATCGGGGTGGCGGCATCCAGGCCATAGGCGAAGCAGGCGCTCATCACGCCCGAGAAGGTCGCCATCAGAATGCCCTTCACGAAGTTGAACTCCTTGATCGCCGCGCGCTTCTGTTCGTCCGACATCTCGCGTTCCTTCGACATGCCCGCCATGCCGGCGACGGCGATGCCCAGAAGGCAGATGCCCACGCCAACCAGAATAACCTGCCCCGAGACCGTCCCGAGAATCTTGGGGACGAACTCGCCATGAAAGATCGGCGGCATCAGCGTGCCAAACACCGCGCAGTACCCGAGCGCCACACCCATCCCGAGCGACATCCCCAGATACCGCATCGTCAGTCCGAACGTGAGTCCGCCCAACCCCCACATGGCACCCCAGAAATACGCCCAGCCAAGTGTCCCCGCCGGCGCCGAGGACAGGACGATCAGCAGATCGTTGGTCTTGAGCGACGCCAGAATCCAGGGCGCGAGAATCCACGAGAAAAAACCGCCCACCAGCCAGTAGACCTCCCACGACCATTTGCGGACGAAGCGGTACGGGACGTAGAAGCTGCCGGACGCCAGGCCGCCCAGCCAGTGAAACACCACGCCCAGGAACGGATTTGCATTCATTGGGAGCCCCCTTTCATCCAGTGGGGAGAGAAGACGAACCAGACGACAGCGGCTCCCAGCATCGTGGCCTTCATCGGCCCTTCCCCGATCGCTTTGAACAGGAACAGCAGAGGCGGCACGACCGTGACCGCAAGGGCCAGCGGGGCCAGGATTTTGGCAAGCGTTTTCATTCGTCGATCAACGACAGGACGGGCCGCTTGAAAGACCCGATCCCGCCCGCCTCTTCATCAGTTTGGAAAACAGGATGTAAAGGGCGCCGCAGGCAAGCCAGCACGGGAGCGGCAGCATGAACGAATTGATGTGCTGCGTCCTGTAGATCGCCAGGCCGATCGCCACCGGGATCGCCCAGGCCAGCAGAACGGCGACGTTGAAACGAATCCCATGCCGCGCCGCATAGTCGCTGTCCAGACCCAGCCTCCTGGCCAGAAAGTGATCCACCACAATCACCGCCCCGACAGGGGCCAGGATCGTGCCGTACAACCCCACGAAATCCAGGAGCTTCATCGCCACCGCCGGGAACACCCCGGCGACAGTGCAGAGGGCGCCGGCGATGATCGTGGCGGTTGTCCGGGTCATTCTGGGGAACATCCCCTGAAACGCCAGCCCGGCACGGTAGATCGTCGGGTTCGCCGTGGTCCATCCCGCCACGGCGACGCAGAGCAGGCCGGTCACACCCACCGCGTCGAACACCATCGGACCGGGCATCGCCCCTTTTTGCGGGTCGACGCCGAACTGGCGCACCCAGTAGACGAGCAGGAGGGCCGCGCAAATCCAGGCGACGTAATGGCCGAGGAACATGCCCGCCGCCGAGGCCCAGCCATACGACGGCTTGCGGGCGAATCGCAGGATCGAGAGGTCCGACATTCCAAGATGCACAGCCGCGTTGCAGAACCAGGCGAAAAAGACAATGCCCCAGAAACCGATCCGACGCGGAGCGCCCTCAGGCGGGTCGATCAACTCGAAGAGGTTGGTCGACCCGAGCTTGGCCAGCATCACCACGCCGCATGCCACAAAGACAAGCAACATCCAGGGCGCCGCCAGATGCCCCACGCGCGCCACAAAGCCGTATCCGCGCACCGCGACAAAAGTCATCGCCGCGCCGATCGCGACGCAGAGCAGGCACCACACTATGCCCGTTGGCCAGGTCTGCTCGAATGTCGGCATTTTCACGCTTTCGCCGAAGGGCACGCCCACGGCCGTGGCCGAGACGGTGACCATGGCGCCTGCAAGGAAACAGAACAGGATGCCGTTGAACAGGTTGTAGAGGACGACCAGATTGCGTCCGCAGATTTTCTCGAGTTGGTAATAGAGGGTCAGCCGCCTGGCGGTGGCGATCTCAGCCGTCAGAAACCGCCACGTCAACACCGCCAACAGGTTGCCCAGCAGGAGGCCGAAGACCATGTCGAACGCGCTGGCGCCCCACGCCACAAACAGCGGCCCGATCATGAACTCGGTGCCGGCCGTGTGCTCGCCGGCATACATCCCCCAGAACGCGCTCGAACCCTTGCGCGCCTTCTCGGGCACCGGTTCACGCTCGAACTCGCCCCCGGTCCCGGCTTGGATTTCCTCACTCACGCCAGTTGCGCTCGTGAATTGTGTGGGCTCAGGCCCGGGAATGCATATACCTGTCCAGGCATTAGACTGCTATGTCAGCGTTTCAACAGCACGTCGGCTTCGTACCGCTTGACCTCGGCCAGCCACGTCTCGCCCGCAGGCACGTCCGCCTCCAAGCACGCGTAGTCCCACACCGGGCCGAACGGCAGCGACTTGGCCTCCTCCATGAGCGCGAGCCGGCTGGTGTAATCGCGCTCGAGCTCGGCCCGCTTGAGCGCCGCGATCGGCGCGAGCATGGCGAGC
>DAOOQY010000365.1:0-5093 GCA_035389025.1 Verrucomicrobiota bacterium | reverse complement strand
TCGATTAAACGAATCATCGGGAGGCGTTCCTCGCGAGCGCCTCTCGATCCCTCTTTTCCGTCCTGTAGCTCAAAAGGTGCTAGCGCACGGCCACCAGCGCCCGGTTGATAACCGGAAGACCGTGGAGCGTTACCACGCGGGACGACCATTTTGTCTCCACTGGATGGTGTTGGTAGTCTGCACGCCTGGCTGAAGCCCAGGAGGTGTCGGTGCGATTCCGACTCCAGTGGCCATTTCTTTGGGACGCCCCCAAAGGCGTTCCGTATCCGCTCCCTCAAACCATGAACACGACCCTTCAAACTCCCGTGCGCCTCATTGCTTCGCCGGGCGCGTGGATCGAAGGCGAAGCCGTGCGCCAACTCTACGGCTGTGCCCGCCTCGATGGGGTGCGACATGCGGTCGGCTTCCCCGACCTTCACCCCGGCAAGGGGGTGCCGGTCGGTGCCGCTTTCGTTACCGAGGGTGTGATCTACCCGCACCTGATCGGCGGGGACATCGGCTGCGGCATGACGCTGTGGCAGACGGACCTGCCGCTTCGGAAGGCGAAGGTCGATCAGTGGACGAAGCTGCCGTTCAACTTGGAACCCCCCTGGGACGGCAATCTCGGCGGGTGGCTGCAGGACAATCGGCTGGCCTCTTCGCCCTTCGATGGCTCGATGGGGACGCTTGGTGGTGGCAACCACTTCGCGGAACTCCAGGCCGTCGAGGAGATTTGCGACGGCGATGAGTTCACCAGCATCGGCTTGCGCAAGGCCGATCTCGTCTTGCTGGTCCACAGCGGCTCGCGCGATTACGGCGAGTCCATCTTCCGCACCCATGTGGCAGAACACAGCGCCGACGGGGTTGACCCTGAGTCCGCCGCTGGCGCGACCTACCTGGCACAGCACAATCTCGCGTTGCGCTGGGCACGGGCTAACCGCGAACTCGTCGTCCGGCGGTTCCTCGATGCACTCGGCGCTGACGGTCAGTCCGTGTGGGACGGTTGCCACAACAGCATCCTGCCGGTCGAAGCTGACAGCCGAACGGCGTGGATTCATCGGAAGGGCGCGGTGCCAGCCGATGCCGGTCCAGTCGTCATTCCGGGCTCGCGCGGCACGCTCAGCTACTTGGTGAAGCCGATCGGGGATGGGGAATCGCATGGTTTCTCGTTGGCCCACGGGGCCGGGCGCAAATGGGCGCGAAGCGAGGCCCGGTTGCGGGTCCGGGAGCGGTTCCGCGTGCCGGAACTGGTCCGGACCTCTTTGGGCAGCCGCGTGATCTGCGAAGACCGTGACCTGCTCTACGAGGAAGCGCCGATGGCCTACAAGCCAGTCGAGTCGGTGATCGAGGCGTTGGTGAACGCCGGGTTGATCCGTGTAATCGCCACGCTCCGACCGGTGTTGACGTACAAGACTCGCGGCCTGAGGAAGTGAAGAGTGGAGAGTGCAGAGTGGAGAGTGAACAGCAGATGGTGAATGTACCTTCTGCCATCCCAGTCTCACTCTGCACTCAGCCCGTCATTGTTCCCGCGGGCTGTCTTGATGGAGGAGGTGAAGATGGCGACCAGTTCGTTTGCCTCTCGCAACAAGCCTGAGGCCTCATCGGATGTTGTCTTGCCGGCGTCGATGAGCAGTTCAATCCAAAAAGCGGATTCGTCGACCTCCTCCAACACGACGCCCAACTTCGAGATGAAGTCGGCTTTGGAGCGCGCCCGGCAGACGGCCCGGTAATTGGCGCCAACCGACGAACCGGACCGCAGCAACTGCCGCCCGAGGACCCTGGAAGTGTCGTCTCTTGGAAGGCGTTCGCAAAGGCGGATGACGTTGAGCGCAAAGCGTTTGGTCCGGTCCTGCAGGTTCTGATGTTTCATACTCCTCGCCGCCACTCTACACTCTGCACCCTCCACTCTCAACTTCCCCCTGGCTCCCAAGGTGTAATCAGACTGCACGCCGGTTTGCGAAGCCGGAGGTTCGTGGTGCAAGTCCACATGGGAGCGCCAGTTTTCATGGTGGCCATGGTGTAACAGCAGCATTATGCCCTGTGACGGCATTGGTGCCGGTGCGAATCCGGTTGGTCACCCCAATTTCGATGGGCCGCAGTTGATCGGTTATCCTCCACCAAGGAGGGCGTACCGTCTTGCGCGCGAGCGTGAGCGGTTCTTGACCGCGTGCAAACGCTTCGATTCCCGGCACGGAGTGCCTCCGATCGATCACGTCCCTTGTCCATCGAGTGTTTCCGACGGGCCGATGAGTTTGGGTTATCGGTGAAGCGGGCAACCGCGAGCAGGTTCAAATCCTGCCCCAGCCGCCCGATGGCTGGGTGCCCAGCTCGCCTCTTGTCCGTCGCCACTTTCCGACGGGTCGCAGCATTGGGTTATCGCTCCAAACGCGCGTGGTCGCGGGTTCGAGTCCCGCCTCCGGCTCCAGACGCCGGGGTAGCTCAGCGGTAGAGCACGTTCATTCCCAGTCCAATTCTTATCCGTCGGTTCCCTTTTGATGGGCCGAAGTTCGTGGGTTATCGCGTGTTGTTGGTTCAAGTCCAATCGCCGGTTCCTGACTGGCCGCGCGCCAGTACCCGGCGTAGCTCAATGGTAGAGCAGCCTCCGCAAGGAGTGATTCCACGGCAGTCCCTTGCCCATCCCGTCCCTTTTCTGCGGGCCGAAGGACGTGGGTTATCAACACATCAATGAAACCCCACGTTCACCAACTTGTCCGCAGTTCAATCCAGCCAACGGTGCCGAGAGTTGGCGGCACACTCGAAACGAAAGGAGGCCACTATGGCCATCAACTACGCCCGTCTGTTCCACCGTCGCGCCACCCCTCAGTCGGAGCCGATCCGCGGCTCGGCCCAGGTACCGAACTCGGCCAGCGGCTACGCCTGGCTGGTCGATGACTGGACTCGGCTTGACCGGTTCCTGATCCTTGGTGCCGAGGGCGGCACGTATTACATCGGCGAACGCGACCTGGTGAAGGAGAACCATGACGCGCTGGTCCGCTGCATCCAGACCGACGGCGGCCGCGCTGTGAACCGGATCGTCGAGATCAGCGACAGCGGCCGCGCGCCCAAGAACGACCCGGCCATCTTCGCCCTGGCGTTGGTGGCGGCACACGGCGACCCAGCCACGAAGGCACTCGCTTTCCAGAACCTGGGAAAGGTCTGCCGCATCGGCACGCACCTGTTCCACTTCGCCCAGTACGTCAATGCTCTGCGCGGTTGGGGCCGGGGTTTGCGCAGCGCCGTGGGCCGCTGGTACGTTTGTCGCGAGGCTGAAGACCTGGCGCTCCAGGTCGTGAAGTACCAACAGCGGGACCGCTGGTCGCACGGTGACCTGCTCCGCCTGGCGCACCCCAAGGCGCCGAGCCGCGATCACGAAACCGTTTTCCGCTGGATTCTGTCCGGCGCCGATGGCCTCGGCGAACGCACGGTGACCCGGCGCGTGCAGGGTGAACCTCGCGTAGCCAAGTACGCCGCTGCCGGCGAACCGCCGGCGCTCATCACCGCCTTCGAACAGGCCAAGAAGGCGTCCAGCAAGGCCGAGATCGTGCGCCTCATCACCGAACATGACCTGGCGCGGGAAGCTGTCCCGACCCAATGGCTCAATGAGCCGGAGGTTTGGGAGGCCCTGCTCCAGCGCATGCCGATGACGGCCCTGATCCGCAACCTGGGCAAAATGACCAGTCTAGGCCTGATCCAGCCGTTCAGCGAGGCCACGAAGTTCGTGGTGAGCAAGCTGAGCGACGAGAAGGTGCTCAAGCGCGCCCGGATTCACCCCCTGGCCGTGCTCATCGCCGAGAAGGTGTATGCGCAAGGTCACGGGGAGAAGGGCGATCTCAAGTGGCAGCCGGTGGCGAAGATCGTCGATGCCTTGGACGCAGCGTTCTACGTCACGTTCAGCAACGTCGAACCGTGCGGCAAGCCAGTGCTCCTCGCCCTGGACGTCAGCGGTTCGATGGACGGTTCGCGCATCGCCGGTTCATGCCTCACGGCCCGCGAAGCCAGTGCCGCCATGGCGCTGGTCACCGCCGCGACGGAGCCCGACTGCGAGATCATCGCCTTCTCGGCCCCGTCCGGGGGCGGCTACGGCGGCATGCACGGCGGCGGCGAATCGGGTATCACCCCCGTCACGCTGTCGCCGCGGATGCGGTTGGACGACGTGATCAAGCGCATCAGTGCCATCCCGATGGGTGGCACGGACTGTGCCCTGCCGATGATCTGGGCGCGTCGCCAGAAGCTGGACGTGTCGGGTTTCATCACCTACACAGACAGCGAGACGTGGGCAGGCAACATTCACCCGGCGCAAGCACTGCGTGAGTATCGGAGCGAGTTCGTCGGGGACGCGAAGGCGGTCGTGGTAGGGATGACCTCCAACGGCTTCACCTTGGTCGACCCGAACGACCGCGGGATGCTCGACGTGGTCGGGTTCGACACCACGGTTCCGGCCGTGATTTCGGACTTCATCCGCGGGGTGTAGATCACCACCCCTCGCCGACGGTTCAAGGACAACCAACACGGTGAACACGCGCGGGCGGGTGCCGAGAACATCCGCTCGCGTTTACCCCATTTCCGTCCCGTTGGCCGAGGTGCTTGCGCACGGCCACCAAGGCGGCGGCCTGCAGAGCCGCACAGACTGGTGCGACTCCAGTACGGGACTCCAGTCAAGAGGACAGAGGTCAGAAGTCAGAGGTCAGGACTGGCCAGGTCCCGCTGACCTCTGATCTCCGATTTCCGATTTCTGATCTCTGGCCTCAGAGCGTAGCCTCAAAGTGAGGCGCCTGCCTCGGGCGCAGGAACAAGCCGGAGCGTTACCGGCCGCTCTGACCATTTGATGCGATACGCCGGCTCTGTCTGGCCCTGGCATCGCGTCGGGCTGCAAGCATTGCAGCGATGCAGCGGTCTCTTAAACCGCAGAGCACGGGGCAGCACCGTGGCAGCCCACCAATTCCAAAGAGTTGATGGCTGATTGTCGAGGGTTGATGGTCCATCAACGATCACCCCTCCACCATCAACCAGCAAACGCCGGCGTGGCTCAGCAGCGACAGCAGTCCCGCGGCCGCGCATACGCGTCAACCTAATGAGATCTCCCGCGCTGGTCATGGGAGCAGCGCCGTCGTGGT
>DAOOQY010000364.1:0-5096 GCA_035389025.1 Verrucomicrobiota bacterium | reverse complement strand
TCCCTCTCCCATCCGATGGGAGAGGGTGTCCCGCTCTGCGGGACGGGTGAGGGTGGCGGTGACTCACATCCCAAGGATTCCTCTGTGAAACCCCGAAAAGGACGACGCTGCTCCGAGCGAGGGGGGCGGTCGCGTCCGCCGATCGAGCGGATGCTGCGAATTCACCAGGCCATCCAGTCGGGGCGGCATCCCAACGCGACCACGCTCGCGCGCGAACTCGAAGTCAGCGCCAAGTCGATTGTCCGCGATTTGCAGTTCATGCGCGACCGCCTGAGCCTGCCCATCGCGTATGACGATCGCCGCTGGGGGTACTTCTACACCCAGGAAGTCAGCGCGTTTCCGAATTTGCAGATTACCGAAGGAGAACTCTTCGCCCTGCTCGTGGCCGAGAAAGCAGTCCAGCAATACCGCGGCACGAATTTCGAGCGTCCGCTCGTCAGCGCCCTCAAGAAGCTGGCCGACGCATTGCCCGAGACCGTGTCACTCCAGTGGACGGACTGGGACCAGACGATCTCGTTCCGCACCAGCGCCGAACCGGTCCTGAATCTCGAGGTGTTCGACGCCCTGGCCAGAGCAGCCGCGCGGCGCGAACAGATCGAGTTGGCTTACCGAAAGCCGGGGCGCTCCGAGGCGGATCGGCGGGTGGTCGACCCGTATCATCTGGCGAATATCAACGGCGAGTGGTTTCTCTTCGCATTCGATCATCTGCGCCGCGACTTGCGGACATTCGTGCCTGCCAGGATTCGGTCAGTGCGCCCGACGGGCCGGCGCTTTGTCCGCCCCCGAGGATTCTCGGTTGACCGGCAATTGCGGGGCAGTTTCGGCGTCCACTCGGCCGAGGGCCGCTTCGATGTGGTGCTTCGCTTCACGCCCAGGGTGGCCGATTACATCCGCGAGAAGCGGTGGCATCCTTCGCAGACGCTCGCAGACCGTCCCAACGGCGGAGTCGAACTGCGGCTGAAGCTGTCGAGTCTGACCGAGATACGGCGCTGGATTCTCGGTTGGGGCGGCGAGGCGACCGTGGTCCGTCCGCCGGAACTGGCCGATGCGGTGCGTCAGGCCGCGCAGGCAATCCTCGATGCCAGAATTGCTGACCGGTGAGCCTGCGGAGATCGGAGATCGGGGTACGTCAGTGCGTCAGTGCGTCAGTGCGGGGTCGCAGGCGGGTTCGGCTGACCTGGCTGCGCCGGCACGGACAGGCCGGTAGCCGCCGCCAGGGCCAGGCTCACTCTTTCGAACTCGGAGCTGGCGGCGCCGACGTCCCGTTGTACGGAGGCGAGGTCGCCTGCCTTGGCACTCTGTTCGAGTTCGGCGCACAGGCGCGCCAATCGCTGGGCGCCCAACCCGCTGGCGCTGCCCTTGAGACTGTGGGCGGCGCGGGCGAACCCGGCGAGATCGCCGGCCGCGGCGGTGGCGAGGAGGGTATCGCGGAGCGGGACGGCGCTCTGAAAGAAGAGCTCGGCCATCTCGACCACGGCGTCGGTCTCGCCCGGCACGTTCAGTTCGGCGAGGCTGCGCAACATGGAGAGGTCGAGCGTTTCCTCGTCGGGACCCGGCTGGGTGCCCGAGGGAGCCGGGGGCAGGTCGAGGTCGGCGTTCAACCTTTCACTTGCCCGCTGCAAGGCGGCTTCGAGGTCGGGAAGCCGGACGGGCTTGGGGATGTAGTCGTCCATCCCCGCGGCAACGCAGCGTTCCCGATCCCCTTCCATGGTGTTCGCGGTCATTGCGATGATCCGCAAGGGGCGCCGGGGCGCGCCGGCCGTGCCGCTGATTGGCACCTCCTGTTTGCGAATGGCGCGGGCGGTTTCGTATCCATCGAGTTCGGGCATCTGACAATCGAGGAGCAGGAGGTCGTACGTCTGACGAGCCAAGGCCTCGAGCACCTGCCGGCCGTTCGAGACGGCGTCCGCGGCGTGACCCAGCCGGCGGAGTTGACGCAGGGCAAGGCGCTGATTGACGAGGTTGTCCTCTGCCACCAGGATGCGAAGCGGAACGGACGGCGTGGCTGAGGGGGACGGACTGTGGAGTCGGGCGGCGAGACTTGCGGGTTCGTGTGCGCCTGACGGCGTGGCGGCGGCCATCACCTTGACCAGGCCGTCATAGAGGCGGCCCTCGCGCGGCGGCTTGACGAGGCACGCGGCGATTCCCGCGCTGCGCATGGTTGCCACATCCAGCCGGTCCCGCAGCGAGGTCAGCATGATCAGCCGTGTCTGGCTGGTGTTTGGGTCCGCTCGAATGCCCTCGGCCAGGCTCAGACCGTCCATCTCCGGCATCTCCATGTCGATCAAGGCCAGATCGTACGCGGCGCTGGCGCGAGCGGCGCTCTGGAGCAGGGCCAGGGCCGCCGCGCCGTTTGCGGCTTCATCGGCTCGAACGCGCCAGCGGGCAAGGGTCTCGACCAGCAGCCGCCGATTGAGCGGGTGGTCATCGACAACCAGGGCTCGCACGCCGGCCAGAAGGTCGCGGCTCGGCTCGGGGGCCTGGCCGCTTTCGGGCTGGCGCTCGAACGAGGCGGTGAACCAGAACGAGGACCCGCGTCCGACCTGGCTGCGGACGCCAATCTCTCCCTCCATCAACTCGACGAGTTGCTTGCAGATCGCCAGCCCCAGCCCGGTCCCGCCGTACTTGCGCGTGGTCGATCCGTCGGCCTGGCTGAAGGCTCCGAAGATGCGCGACTGCGCTTCGGGGGCGATGCCGATGCCTGTGTCGCGAATCTCGGCTCGGATTGTCGTGTGAGTGTCCGCTGTCGTGATCGGCTGGATATCGAGGACGACTTCGCCGCGGTCGGTGAACTTGATGGCATTGCCGATGAGGTTGGTGAGGACCTGGCCCAGGCGGCCCGGATCGCCGCGCAGCCGGCGAGGCAGGGCATCGCCAAGGGAATAGACCAGTTCCACGCCCTTGGCATGGGCGGACTCGGCCAGCAGGTCCACCGTGCCTTCGACAACCTCCTGGAGATCGAAGTCGACATGGTCGAGCTTCATCCGGCCCGCTTCCATCCTCGAGAAATCGAGGATGTCGTTGATGATGTTCAGCAGCAACTCGCCGCTGCGGCGGATGGTCTCGGCGCCGTCCCGCTGCTCGACCGACAGCTCGGTCTCGAGCAGGAGGCCGGCCATGCCGATGATGGCGTGCATCGGCGTGCGGATTTCGTGGCTCATGTTGGCCAGAAACTCGCCCTTGAGCCGCATCGCCTCGACGGCGGCGTCGCGGGCCTTCTCCAATTGCCGCTCGGCATCGACGAGCACCGTGATGTCCTTCGACACACCGATCGTGCCGATGATGTTCCCGTTGCGGTCGCACAGCGGCATCTTGGTTGTCAGCGCCCAAGTCTGGCGCCCGTCGGGCCACGTCTCCAGCTCCTTCTTGCCCACGATCGGCTCCCCTGTGGCGATGATCCGCTGTTCGTCCTCGTAGGCCTGACGGGCATGGGCTTCGCCGAAGAAATCGAAGTCGGTCTTCCCCACCACCTGGCCCGAATCGCGCGCGCCGAACATCCGCGCCATCTCGCGGCTGACCCGCAGGAAACGGGATTGCCGGTCCTTGAAATAGATGGCGTCGGGGATGCTGTCCAGGAGCGCCTGGAGCAGGTCGCGCTCGTGCTCGATCGCCTCCTCCATCCGCTTGCGCTCGGTCACGTCCCAGAAGATGCCCTGCACCCCGGTCACCTTGCCGCTGGCGTCGTAGAGAGGCGTCTTGAGCACCTGGACGTACGTCCGCTCCCCATTGGGCCGGACATTCTCCTCGATCACATCCAGGACCGTGAGCGTGTCCATCACACGCTCATCGTCATCGCGGTACTTGGCCGCCAGTTCCGGCGGATAGAAATCGGCATCCGTCTTGCCGAGGATTTCCTCGGGCGGCCGGCCGACGGTGCGACAGAACCGTTGGTTGACAAAGGTGAATCGCCCTTGGGTGTCCTTGCGGAAGATGCTCTGCGGCAGGCAATCGACCAGTGAATGGTAGAGCATCTCCGAGTCCCAAAACGCCTGCTCGGTCTCGCGGCGGCTGTTGTCCGCTTCGGGCGACGCGCTCATCTGGTCTCCTTAGACTGATACCAACGACGCCTTGTTGGGATCGCCCAGTCCGATCTCCCGCGCCAGCAGGGCCGCCTGCTCGCGCGCCGCCGCCATTTTCGGATACCGGATTTCCCGGTAGCCGGTGACCGTCTCGGGGAGGCGCAGCATGCGGACGCAGGCCTCGTAGCCGCGGGGTGTGCGGGACGCCTCGTCGAAACCCGCCAAGAGGCCGATGTACCAGTCGCGGAAGTCCTTCTCTTGCCTGTGCCAGTCGGGCATAACGCGCCGCAGCCAGCGTTGATGCTTGATCAACGACAGCATCCAATCGCGCGTCCGGAGGTTGAAGGCAACCTCGCGACCGAGCAGGGCGAATTGGGGGCGATTGAGGTGGCGATAGACCATGCGGTCGCCGCGGGCGGGATCGACGTTGTACCAAGCCCGGTCGCGGCGGTGTTTCTCTTCGCTGGTGAGGAGGTGGGCCACGTACACTTCGTCCTTGATGAGCATGACCTTGTGCAGGTTCCAGATCACGGCCTTGGTGGCCTCGAAGTCCCGGCGAGCGCTGTCGGACGCGCGAATGCGCCGCACTAGCGCGATGTACCGCGCCGCGTACGCGACGTTCTCGAACTGGATGAGATCGTAGACGCGCAGAGCGAAATCGGCCAGCGCCCGGTCGTCCATCGGCAGATCGCGGACCGCCTCCTCGGTCATCGCACGGTACGCGGCGGCCAGCGCCTTTCCCCGGCGCCGCGTCCGCGCGAGAATCTCGACCTTGTCCGCCAGGACTCCCGCGTACGTTGCGGATTCGCTCAGCAAACCGGCGCTTTGCCGGACGGCATCGAGGTCATGGGCCATCAACCGCCCGAGTGTGAATGCCTTGACGTTCTCGGACCCGGCGGCGCCAAGTCCGCTCCGGATCGCCCACTCGAACGTCTCGAGGCGGAGCGGGATCAGGCCGCGTTGGAAGGCCAGGCCGAGCATGACGATGTTGGCGTACAGTTGCGTGCCGAAGTAGCACTCGGAGACCTCGGAGACGTTGCAGCTCAGATAGGCCTCGGACCGTGAGTTGCGCCGCAG
>DAOOQY010000363.1:0-5101 GCA_035389025.1 Verrucomicrobiota bacterium | reverse complement strand
AGGTAGGGCGTGGTCTCGGTCTGGACCGGGGTGAGGGCCAGCAGCGAGCTGGCGGCCGTAATTGCGCACCCGCGCCGCGGACCAATACAGCAGGGCGAGCCTCGTCAGGGCGCGATCCAGCTCCGGCACCAACGGACGCGCAGGCGTCATCACCGCGGTGTCTCCCCGCCGGAATGAAATGCCGGCGACTGTCTCAAGAGCAGACCCCGAGCTGTCCTCGAGCAGCGGGCGAGCCAGTTCCACCGCGGTCTCCTCCCCTTCTCCGTGAACTCACCGCTTCTTCTCCAATGCCCACCCGCACGCCCTCGACACGAGCGCGCAGCGCCGCTGCCACTGAGGCAAAGGCCAGTGGCGGCCAGAATGCGGTGGATGGCCCGCTGAAAGGCCAGAGCGGACGGGGTGGACGTATGAAAAGGAACAGATCGCTCATGCCGGGGCGGGGCCGATCCCGCACCGCCTGACCGCCAGCCAAACCAACGCCAGCACGTTCAGAACAAGCAGCAGGACAAAGCCCAGTCCGCCCGCCGCAATCCCCAATGCGAGGCCCCACAGCGCCAAGCTCCCCACGCTCAAACAGAGCAACGAAAGAACAGCGGCGCCGGCGCTCAAACCGATCCAGTACCCCCACGCACCCGCTGCGTCGCAGCGTGGCCAACGACAGCCCGCTGATCCTGTCACCTCACCCTCACCCACAGACGCCCGGCGCAGGCAACGGAACCGCGCCATGCGACCGAGCACCTCGACCGGCCAACGCATCAGCAACACCGCCACGCCGGCGCCGTACAGACAGCCCGTAAGCGTGCGCAGCTCCGGCCCATCCTCGATCCAACCAAGACGAAACGGCGCAACGCCGAGCAGGAAGACCGCGTGCACCGGGAGGAACCACCCATCCAGCCGCGGACGGAACCACGCCACCAGAATCACGGCAAGCGCCGCGCCCACAAACAGCCCAGTGCACCTCTGGCAAACCGGCAAAGGCACTCCGCCAATAAGCCACGTGTGCTCGATCTGCTGGCCGCAGACGTGTCCGAACACGTTGAACAACGTCTCCATGATTCCTCCCATGCCGGTCAGTCGAGGTCCATCGGCGGCTGGGGAATGAGGACGCGGGTCACCTTCCGTTGCGGGTCGGCGAGGTCGATCAGAAACAGCGCACAGTCGTCCTTGCCAACCTGTTCGTCGCCGGCAACCAAGTAGGTGCTGGCGACGGCCAGGGTCTTGCCGTCATGCGACACGCTCGGCTGGAAACACAAGGTCCCTGTGCCTTCGCCCGACTCCATCCGGCCGATCAGAGGCACACGACGCAGGTCGCCATCCGGAAACGGGAACTCGAGAATCCCGACCTCGAAGTGCGTGTCGCCTTTGGCCTTCTTCCAGTAGGGTGCATAGGCCGTTTGATTCCGCGGGGAAATCGCAAAGACATTGACGCTGACCTCCTCGCCTTCTCCGCCAAGGGCCACCCGCCGCTTCACTTCGCCCCCCTCGAGAAACAGCACCTGCGGCGGGTCTTCCTGATGGCCGATGGCCCATTTGCCGTCAGGCGAAACCGCGGCCAACTCGACATCCTTCAGGGACTCGTCCAACTCGAACCGGGCGGTCGGCTTCAAATCCCATGTGTCAGCATCGATCAGCCCGAACTCCCACTTCGATTTCTCCTCGTCGATCTGGGACAAATAGAACGCCCGATCGCCCCCGGGCGAGGCATAGGGCACAATGTCCTTGGACACGGCGCGCTGGCTGATTTCACCCGTGAGCAGATTGACGCGCACGAGCGTGTTGGATTCGCCCCGCAGGAACAGATGGCCACCGGCGGTTGCCAGCGGCATCCGCATCTGGCTGACACCATCATCCAGGCCTTCCAAGTGAATGAACCGTGTCGGCCCGACATGCCCGTACGGCAGAACCGCCAGGTCCAAATCATCGTCATCGACATCGCGTCCCCAGCTCACAAGGATGTGGCGTCCATCCGCCAGCCATTGGGCGCGGATCAGCGCCGGGTCTGCTCCAGAGGAATCGGACCGGTGCTGTTGGGGGACGAACAGCGTGGCGGTTGTGCGCGTGCTCCGATCGTAAAGGCCTACGCCGTACTCTTGCGCCTCCGGATCGTACGTCGAAAACAGCACCTTCGAGTCGTCCGGACTGAACGAGGTGCAGGCAATGATAAAAACGACCAACGCGGCCAGGGCGGTCAGGCTCAGAATGCCGCTCGATGTTGTCTGAACTTTCATAGGTCAGAGTCGTTGCAGACCGCAGCCCGCCTGCGCTCTCGCTCCCATAGCGCTGTCCGCGCCTGTGCCGAAAGACGCTCCTGGGGCTCGATCCGGACATTCTTTACCACGAACGCCCCAGCATGGGTAATTGGTTTTTTTGCCAACCGGATTGCCGGCGTCGATGAATGCTCGATTGACTGCTGTTCCCAACAACGGGCACTCGCGAAGCGTGTGAAACAACCGGGCCAAATCCTCGCCTCAGGTCACCACTCCACGAAACATGTGGGCCAGTAAATCGGTTGCCAGCCCACCGCAGGGCGGCATACGCTCTCGCCATGCGCTTTCCCGCCGTTTTCCTGCTTGTTCTGGCCGCCGGCGCCGGCGCCGCACGGGCCGCCGCGCCCATCGCGCTGCATCCGGACAACCCCCACTACTTTCTATGGCGCGGCCAGCCAACCGTCCTCCTCACATCCGGCGAGCATTACGGCGCGCTCTTGAACCGGGACTACGATTTCCGGACGTACTTTGACACGCTGGCGAAGGACGGTCTCAACAACACGCGCACCTTCAGCGGCGCGTACTGCGAGCCGCCGGGCGCATTCAACATCGCCCGCAACACTCTCGCGCCGCAGGCGGGCGCCCTGCTCTGTCCCTGGGCGCGCAGCAGCGAGCCAGGCTACGCCAACGGCGGGAACAAGTTCGACCTGGCGCGTTGGGACGACGCCTATTTCGCGCGGCTCGATCAGTTCGTCGAATGCGCATCGAGCCGGGGCGTTGTGGTGGAACTGAACCTGTTCTGTCCGTTCTACGAGGAATCGATGTGGGCGCTCAGCCCGATGAACGCCCGCAACAACGTCAATGGCGTCGGGGCGGTCGCGCGCACCAATGTGTACACCCTCGACCGCCACGGCGGCCTCTTGAGCATCCAGGAGGCCATGGTCCGGAGGATTGTCCAAGCGGTCCAGAAACACGACAACCTCTACTTCGAAATCTGCAACGAGCCGTACTTCGGCGGCGTGACCATCGCCTGGCAACACCACATCGCCGACGTCATCCACGCGGCCGAGCGGGACACGAAAACCCGCCACCTCGTCTCGATGAACATCGCCAACGGCCAGGCCAAGGTGGAACAACCGCACCCCGCCGTCTCGATCCTCAACTTCCATTACGCCTATCCGCCCGAGGCCGTCGCCCTCAACTTCGGACTCGACCGCGTCATCGGGGACAACGAAACCGGTTTCCGCGGCACGAACGACCTGCCCTATCGGGTCGAGGCCTGGAGTTTCCTCATGGCGGGCGGCGGGCTCTTCAACCACCTGGATTACTCGTTCGTGGTCGGGCACGAGGACGGGACGTTCGTCTACGAAGAAAAGCAGCCGGGCGGTGGCAACCGGCTGTTTCGCAACCAGATGAAGATTCTCGGCGATTTCCTGCGCAGTTTCGATTTCATCCGGATGAAACCGGACACAGCGGTCATCGCCGGAGGCGTGCCGGCTCGTCACCGCGCGTATGCCCTGGGCCAGCCGAACGAAGCCTGGGCGGTCTACCTCGCGCGCGACACCAAGGACAAACAGGCGCCAACCGGACCGCGGACGGCGACACTCGCGCTCGAACTGCCGCCCGGCGCCTATTCCGTCGAGTGGCTCGATCCAAAAACGAACAAACGCGACTCAATGAAAATCGAGGTCAAGGCCGACGCCGGCCCCGCCCGGCTGCCAACCCCGGCCTTCGACGAGGATATCGCGCTCGCTGTCCGCAAGCTGAAGCCTTGACCGTCCGTTTTCGCCTCGTGATGGCGGGATTCCTGGCCGGTCTAATCGGCTGTACAAGATGCGACAGCAATCGTCCAGAGCCGGCTTCTCGCTGATCGAGCTCCTGTGCGTAATGGCCATCATCTCGATCCTTGCGGCGATGTTGCTTGGCGCCGTGGGCCGGGCCTACCAACGCGTGCGTCGTTTTGCCGGGGAGATGGAATCACCTGCCCACGTCGAGGAACTGCGCGCCCGTTTGATTTACTATGTGCAGGCGCATCCGACTTTTCCGCAACTCTCGCTCGATGAGTTGATCACCCGCTGCGGCGTGAGCTCGAAGTGCACGTTGCACTTACGTTCCTCTCGCGTCATCTACACCCCGTTTTCGAGCGCCGATCCGGACGAGAAGATCGTGATCATCGAGCGTTTTGGCCAGGGGCCTCGGGAGACATTCCAGGCCTATCCCAAGGGCTGGCTGTGCAGGCCTGATCCTGAGTAGCGGTTCCTTTTGATTCTGAACGTTGAGCGTTGAACGTTGAGCGCTGGGCGTTTTCATGTTTACTGCCCCAATGCATTCCCAGGCGCGTCACCGTCCAGGCGGCCCGATACGCCAGGCCTCCATCTGAGCCTGCAACGCCAATTCCGCGGCGAGGAATGTGTGGCGCTGTGTCATGGCCGTCTGGGTGCGATCGAGACAATCGCGAATCAACTGCCCAAAGTAGGGAAACCCGACTTTGCCATGGACAGCCATGTGGTGTTCGCCCCGATGGTCCACCAGGTAGACATGATCGCCTTCGGGATCGCGGGCGATATCGAGGTACTTCCGCAACTCGATGAAGCCGTCGGTGCCGACAATGATGGTCCGTCCGTCCCCCCAGGAACCCAGACCGGCGGGCGTAAACCAATCCACCCGGAAATAGAAGGTGGCGCCCGTATCGGCCACCAGCGTGGCGTCGCCGAAATCCTCGAACTCCGGATGCTCCGGGCAATTGTAGTTGCCGACCTTGCTGTGGAGCACACGGGCCTCTTGCGCGGAGGCGTAGTGGAGGAATTGCTCGATCTGATGGCTGCCCAGATCGACCAGAATCCCGCCGTATTGGGCCGGATCCCAGAACCACGGCGGCCGGCTCGGGGCGTTCA
>DAOOQY010000362.1:0-5117 GCA_035389025.1 Verrucomicrobiota bacterium | reverse complement strand
TTTCGCGTACGGATCGACTCGGGCGACTCCGTTGAAGATTTGGCGCCCGATTCCCCGGATCGTCTGCTCGACGCGATCCAGCAGGGCAGCGAACTCGGCGGCGGGGAGGGGGTCGTGGTGGCGCGCGCTGGGCTTTCCGCCGCGGGAATAGAGGAACTGGCCGCTGGTCTCCGGCTCGTCCCTCAATCGGTCCAGGACGGGCAGGGCCGTTGCATCGAACCGCCCCCGATGGACATACGGGGCGCGGCGCGCAGCTTCGCTCCGGACGACGGCTTCGGTCCGGTTGGGTATCCCCGTCCAGCCTCCGCGCAGGTTGACGTAGAAGACCCCGGCCGGCGCCAGCCGAGTGCAGCCGAAGAGCGGACACTTTCGATTCAGGGCGCGCAATGCAGCCATGTAGGCAGGCAGTTGAATCTGAATCCCGTTTTCCATGAGAGCCGCGTCAACCTTGCGGGCGCTTGACTTGTAGTCGACCACCACGCACCACGCGTCGGCGCGTTCCTCGGCCCGCGCCAGGTCGATGCGGTCGATCTTCCCCTGGAGCATCAGGCGCTGGCCCTCCGCCAGGTCAACCTCCCAAACCGGCAACTCGGAATCGACGGCGCCAAAGACCAGTTCCGCGCAGACCGGGTCGAGACCATAGGAGGTGCGCATCCACTCGATCATGACCTCGACAAAGTCCTGCAGCGAGCGGCTCAGTGCGCGGGCGGCAAAACGGCCGCGGGCATTTGTCCGAAAGAGCCCGTGGGCAAACTCGCCTGCCACGGCTTCGGCGATCTGCCCGACCCGCTCGCGGGCATCGGACGGGGTGAGATCACGCCAGCGTTTGCGTTCCTTGGCGATCTGCGCGTGGAATCGGGCCAGGACCTCATGCTGGAAGCTGCCGGTTTGTCGCACGTCGGCCTCGAGAAGCTGGCGCTCTTCGGCGCGCAGTCCCGAGTGAACGAAGAAGCGGAATGGACACGCTGCAAATTGTTCGAGGCGCGTCACCGAAGTGCGCAAGGCCTCCGGCCCGTAGAGCCGATCCGCCAGCCGGGATGGCAACTCCTCGCCCGGATCGATCGTCTCTGCCAGGTCCAGGACCTCGAGTTCGCCCAGACGCCCCGGCAGCCGCTCGTTGGTCTGGATGGACCCCGTCCGCGATTCGCCGCGCGCATGCCGCATCAGAGGAACCACGGCCTCGGTGCCGTGTTCGATCTCGTCCCAGCCGGGACGGGTCACGGCCGCTTCCTCGGTCAGCCCCGGGAAGAGCCGTCGCAGCGGACCCAGGAAGGGGGACGGATTGAGGAGGCGGTCTTCGAGGTCGCGCTCGGCGTAGGTCACCACGATGCGTTGGCGCGCGCGTGTGCAGGCGATGTAGGCGTAGTAACGCTCGCGTCCGATGCGCCGACGCCGGTCGGGCCCCAGCGGCACACCATTCGATTCGAGATGCCGCCGTTCAGACTCGTTCAGGAGGCCCGGGGCGGGCATGGGAGCCGGAAAGACCCCGTCGTTCCACCCGGGCAGGACGACCAGTTTCAAATCCGGATTGCGCGAACGATCGATCGCGCCAACCAGGACCTGGTCGAGGGTCGGAGGAACCACGCCGACGCTGAGGTCCGACAGGCCCGCCTCGACGATCGGAAGCCAGTCGCGGAGAGGCAACGGGTCGTCTCGGAACGCCAGGGCAAGGTCGTCGATGAGCGCATTCAAATCCTGCCAGACGGTGCCGTGAATCCGTCCGCCGGCGGGCGCGGTTGATGCGCCGGCGGCGTCGGGCGCTTCTTCATTCCACGCATCGAGCGTGGCCTCGATTCTCAAAGCCTTCCATAGCCGATGGAATGCCTCGGCAAACTGCGTGCCGTTGACCGCGCCGCCGCTGTTTTGGAGTTGGCCAACCAGGGCCGCGAAGGGGGGCGTCAGCATGCAGCGGAACGACTCGAGCCGCTCCAGATTTCGCGCCTCGATCGAGGACGGCAGAGGCTTCAGCCAAGTCTCGCCCTCCCACCCCGACGCCAAAGCCGCGTTCTCGAGCGCATCGACAATCTGCTCATCGCCGCCGGCCAGCCCTGTCTTGAGGACGCTCATCCAGTCCTCGGTCCGCCAGCCAAAGGCCGCGAGGCGGAGGGCGGAGCGGACCAACTCAGCCAGCGGGTGATGGGCGACGCCCTCGCGTCGATCCAGAAAGATCGGGATGCCGTAGCGGGCGAACACGCGCCGAATCACCGCCTGATACGGATCGAGCGAACGCACAAGGATGGCGGCCTCGCGATAGCGCCCGCGCTCTTCGCGCACAAATCGCAGCACCGCCCTCGCGGCGGTGATGGCTTCGGCCTCCGGATTCGCGCAACGCACCAGGCGCAGGGGCGATTGCTCGCAACCCGGTTCCGATGGCGGGAGCGGCCTCGGGTTCATCCAGTATCGTTCGAGATGGCGCAGGGTGCGGGAGGTGGAAAACCGGGTCGGCGACGTCGGGTCCGAGAGACAGACGTTCGACAAATCGAGGCCGCGGTTGCGCGCCAATCGCTCGCGCAAGGCCGCCTGAGTTCTGCCCACCAACGACCATGGCGAAAGCCATTCGCCCGGGGTCGGGGAAGGGCTTTCGACGCAGAACGCGAGCGTGGCGCGCCCGCACCGCGGGATCACGGCGGCGACCAGGTCGAGTTCGGCAGGCGTCATCTCGGCGAAGCCATCCAACCAGAGTTCTGCGAACCACGGTTCGAACGATGGGGGCATCGTCGAGCCGCTCCATCCCGACAGAGTGTTGCCCTCCTCAGGCTCTTCTGGCCAGACGCGGCTTTGCGTTTCAGCCCGCGGCGGTCCGCATTCTGGAGTACTCGCCTCTGCCGCGGTCGCATCTCGATGACACATTCGGGCCAGGGTGGCGGGGGCCGAGGCCTCGGCGGCTTCACTGGCGAGGCGAAGCAGCCGGGTGGGGTCTTCGAGACGGCGTTGGGCGAGCCATTCCCGATACCGGGTTGCCATTGCGGCCAGGTCGAGCAGCTTGCCGCGCAAAGGCGAGCGCCGATCGATTTGGGTGGCGACCTGGCGCAACCGTTCGGGCGCGACATTGTGCTGTTCGAGTTCGCGAACAGCCTCGCTCAACTGCCGGGCGAACCCTGGCAGCCGCGCGGTGGCCCGAAACACCGACCATTCCGAAGCGTTCCGCGCCAGGAGCGCGCGCAAGACCATGACGCGCCCTCCCTCGGTGAGCAGCGGCGGCATCGGGGCGGCGCACCGGCGCAGGATCCACTCCGCCAAGCGTTCGAACGAGAGGATGTGCAGACGCGTGTAGCCGGGCAACTCGGCGTCGGCCAGCACTTGGCGTTCGATCTGGAAGGTCGCCTGCTTGGGCGCCAGAAAGAGCAGAGGCGGGCCCTCGGGATTCGCACGCAACGCCGCGCGCGTCTCCTCGAGGCACCGGAAAGTCTTGCCGCTGCCGGCTGGCCCCAGGAGGAATCGGACGCGCACGCGCTGGTCAGCCATAAGCGAGAGGCTCGGCGGTTTC
The DNA here is from genome assembly GCA_035389025.1 of Verrucomicrobiota bacterium. GTDB lineage: Bacteria > Verrucomicrobiota > Verrucomicrobiia > Limisphaerales > J093 > MWFF01. The sequence continues at coordinate 1,630 of DAOOQY010000362.1, read as the reverse complement.
TCCGGGGCCGGGGCGCAGGCATTTCATTTTGGGGAAACGCTTGCGAAGGGTCGTTTCGAACCAGGCCTGCGCCTCGGGTTCCCCATGCCCAAGCACGACCGTTCTCGGCGCGACCTGGCCCACAAAATCGACCAGGTCCTCCCGGTTCGCGTGCGCGGTCAGGTCGAACTCCGCAAGCTCGCATCGGCGCACCGCCTCGCCCGCGGTCCGGCTGAAGAGGAAGGGGCGGCCCGGTTGCGACGCTTTGAGGCGTCCTCCGGGGGTTTGAGGATCGGCATACCCGACGAAAAGGATGGCATGCCGTTCCTCCCCCATGAATCGGAGCGCCAGGTCGTGCGCCGCCGTGTTCTCCGCCATCATTCCGGAGGTGAGCACGAAGATGCGCCCTCCGGTCAGGCGCATCTGGTCGATTTGTCCCCGTTCCAGGACCACGAGATTCAACGCCTGGTTGAGCATCAGGTTGCTATGCTGCCGGTGAGTCCGGTGCGCCTCCAGGTCATAGATTTCCGTAAAGACCCGCCCCAAGCCGCCGATGTAGACCGGCTGTCGGCGGATTTGACCCGACCGCATCAGCAAAGCCAACAGCCCCAGGATTTCCTGGGTGCGTCCCAGGGCGAACGAGGGGATCAACACCGATCCTTTGCGCTTGAGTGTGGCGCGGATGGCCTCAGCCAGCCGCTCCGCCTCCGCCTCGCGCGTGAACCTTGCGGGCGTCTGGCGGTTCCCGCGCGTGGTTTCCATCAGCAAAACGTCGGCCTGAACGTCCTCGAATCGGGCCGCCTTCAGCAGGGTCTGGTCCCGAAACGAGACGTCGCCCGTGTAGAAAAGCGTCTCGCGTTGGCCGCGCACCATCACGCCCGCCGCACCGAGGGTGTGGCCGGCATCCCGAAACTCGATTGTCGGTGAGACAAATCCAGCCCGCGTCTTGTGGTGGGCCGCCCACTCGATCTCCCGCTCGTGCCGAAATCCCTGGATGCGCGGAGCGAGGTCGTCGACCTCATCGTGGCTGTAGAGCGGGTATTCGCGAATGCCCAGTTCGTCCCGCTGGCGCACCATGACGTTCACCGAGTTGTGGAGCACACGCTCGACCAGGAAATAGCTCAACTCCGTCATCAAGACATGCGCGCCCGGGTAGCGGCGGGCGGCGATGGGCAACGACCCCACATGATCGTGGTGACAATGCGAGATGACAATCGCGTCGAGTTCTCCCGCGGGAATGCGCTCGAAGAGCGGCAGGGCGTCACGCCCCTCGCGCTTGGGGTGAATCCCGGCATCGAGGAGGAGCCGATGGCCCTCGATGTCGATCAGCCAGCCGCTGGCGCCGATGTCGTAAGCCGGGTTGAGGTTAGAAATGCGCATCGTAAGGCACGCCCCCCTCCATCATCCATGCGTTTGCCTCATCCGCCCGTCCCGTGCGCCCTCGCGATGGCCAGTGGCGCCACTGCATCGGGCGATTCGAGGTTCTTCGTGTTTGAACGAAACCCATGCCTGTGCGGTCCATTCCCTTGTTGGGCTTACCGTCCGCGACACAAAACCCCAACGACGTGCGGCAGGCCAACGCACCTGCCGCCGTCTCGCTGACGGAGAGGAGGTCGTTTGGTTGTTTGGTTGTTTGGGTCAGGCGGGCATC
>DAOOQY010000361.1:0-5122 GCA_035389025.1 Verrucomicrobiota bacterium | reverse complement strand
TCGCAGCGGGGCGCGTTATCATGGCAAGGTCAAGGCCCTGGCCGACGCGGCGCGCGAAGGCGGATTGCAGTTCTAAACCATCGAAGGAGACCTATTGTGGCTGAGACGAGCAAACCGAATGTGGGCGGAGGCCGGGGTCCCGGACGCGGCCCCGGGCGGATGGGACGCCGCGGGCGGGGCGGGGCCGAGCATGGCGATGGGGCTGGCGGCCGGACCGGCGATGAACTGACCGAGAAGATTGTTTATATCAATCGCTCGGCCAAGGTGGTGAAGGGCGGACGGCGATTCAGCTTCAGCGCCCTGGTGGTTGTCGGGGACAAGAAGGGCCGGGTCGGCTTGGGGCTTGGAAAGGCCGGCGAGGTCGCCGACGCGATCCGCAAGGGCGGGGAGAACGCCAAGCATACCATGACTCCGGTCGCCTTGTTTGAGGCGACCATTCCCCATGACGTCTATTTCGTCTTCGACGGCGCGCGCGTGCTGCTCCGACCCGCGTCGCCGGGAACAGGGATCATTGCCGGCAAGACAGTCCGTGCCGTGCTCGAATCCGCCGGCGTGCGCGATGTCCTGAGCAAATCGCTCGGATCGAAGAACGCGGCCAATGTCGCCAAGGCCACCCTCGGCGCACTGAGTCAATTGCGCCTCCGCGAGGACATTTACAGGCGACGCGGCTTGTCGCTCCCAGCCAAACCGGAAGCCCCCGTGCCGCAGCCCCCAACCGAATAACCTGCTATGCGCCTGCACAATCTCAAACCCCGTCCCGGGGCCAAACACTCGCGCAAGCGCGTTGGTCGAGGAGAATCGAGCGGACAAGGCCGGACCAGCGGTCGCGGCGGCAAAGGCCAAAGCGCGCGTTCCGGAAGTTCGATTCGCCCCTCGTTCGAAGGCGGGCAGATGCCCCTGATTCGGCGCATGCCCAAGCGCGGATTCAACAACGTGCGTCATGGAACCCGGTATATTCCGGTGAATGTCGATTCGCTCAACCGATTCGAGGACGGCGCCCGAGTGGACGAAGCGGGTCTGCGAGCCGCCGGGTTGGCGAAGGGCCGGGGCGACGGCATCAAGCTTCTGGGCGACGGCGAACTCAAACGCAAGCTCACGGTGTGCGTGAGCGCCTTCAGTGAATCGGCCCGGGCTAAGATCGAAAGCGCCGGCGGCGCGTGCGAACTGGCGCAACCGGCAACCTCCGCCTGAGGGAGGCGCAGCATTCTATGATCAAGGCGATCTTCAATACCTTCGCAAACTGCTTCAAGATCCCGGAGCTCAAGTCCCGGATCATCTTCACAGTTTTGGTCCTGGCGGTTTGCCGGATGGTGGCCTTGATCCCGCTGCCCGGGCTGGATGGCGCAAGCCTGGCCCAGTTCTTCGAGGAGAACGCGAGCAAGAACGGCGGTCTGTTGGGCATGTACAGCCTCTTCACGGGAGGCGCCTTGGAACGATGCGCGATCGGATCCCTCGGCATCATGCCTTACATCAGCGCCACCATTATCATCCAGCTCCTCAGCGCCGTCATCCCCCAACTGAGCAAGCTCGTTCGTGAAGAGGGAGGCCGCGTGAAGATCGTCCAGTACGGACGCTACCTCACCGTTCTCTTGTGCCTGGGGCAGGGGTTCTTCATGGCCCTGAGCTGGGAACATCCCGAGAAGGTGTTCGGCGAAGGATTTGCCGGCGACCTGGTCCTGATGAAAAATGTCTGGGTCTACCGCATCCAGACCGTGATCTTCCTGACCGCGGGCACGCTCGTCCTGATGTGGCTCGGCGAGCAAATCACCGATCGCGGGATCGGCAACGGCGTCTCCCTGGTTATTACGATTGGCATTATTTCGCGCCTGCCGATGGCCGTGACGGCCACCTGGATCAAGTTCTTCCCCCCCAGGGGCGTGCCGTCCAATTGGAATTTCTTCCATGCGGTTTTGCTGATCCTCCTCATGCTGGCCGTGGTCGCAGCCGTGATCGCCGTCATCCAGGCGCAGCGCAAAATCCCGGTCCAGTACGCCCAGCGGGCCGTGGGCCGCAAGGTCTATGCGGGCGGAACGTCGTTCATGCCGCTTCGGGTCAACTACGCGGGCGTCATGCCGATCATCTTCGCGCAGGCCATCCTCATGTTTCCGGAGAAGATTTTCTCGACTCTTGCGGGGCTGACACGGGCCGGGTCGCCCGGCTTCTCGAAGGTGTGCGAGGCGATCTACGTGCAACTGCAGTACGGCAACTTCACGTATCTCACCCTCGAAGGCCTGATGATTCTGTTTTTCACCTATTTCTGGGTGGCCACCCAGTTCAATGAGATTCAGATCGCCGATGATCTTAAGAAGTACGGCGGCTACGTCCCCGGAGTCCGGCCCGGTCAGCACACCAGCGATTTCCTCCATCGGGCCATGAGCCGCATCACGCTGGCCGGAGGCATCTTCCTGGCCGTCATCGCCATTATCCCAACCCTCCTGTACAAGTGGGTCGACGTGCCCTTCGAGATCGGTCAGTTCTTCGGCGGGACGAGCCTTTTGATCACGGTCGGCGTGATGCTCGACACGATGCGCCAGATGGAGTCTCATCTGCTTATGCGGCATTACGATGGGTTTTTGAAGAAAGGGCGGGTCAAGGGGCGGTTCTAGGCTTGCCCCGAGCCGCGCCCGCGCCGGGCGCGTCGGGCGCCCAGGGTTTGGTTGTTCTATGGTATTGATCTTTGCCAGCAACATGGGGTATCGGCGGAACAAAGCATGATCATCCTCAAGAGCGAGCGTGATCAGAAGGCAATGCGCGAAGCGGGCGCAATCGCCGCGCTGGTTCTGAACGAGGTCGCGCGGTTTGTCGCGCCCGGCGTGACGACCCTCGACGTCGACGATTACGCGGCCGCGCGCATGCGGTGTCACGGCGCGCGGAGCGCTTTTCTCGGCTATCACAACTATCCGTGCCACGTCTGTATCTCCGTCAACGAGGAAGTCGTGCACGGGATTGCGGGCCGAAGGCGACTCGAGTTCGGCGATTTGGCCAGTATCGATGTCGGTGTGCATTATCACGGCTTTGTCGGCGATACCGCTCGAACTGTTCCGGTCGGCGGCTGCGACGCGCGCGCCCAGAAGCTCATGGACGTGACCGAGCGAGCCCTCTACGAGGGGATCGCCCAGGCCGTGGCGGGCAAGCGCGTCGTGGACGTGTCGCGCGCCATTCAGCGATTCGTCGAAGCCAACGGTTTCAGCGTGGTGCGGGAGTTCGTCGGACACGGCGTTGGACGTTCCGTGCACGAGGAACCGCAGGTGCCCAATTACGTGGATGGGAAGTCGTCGCCTCCGCTGCGTGCGGGCATGACCCTGGCAATCGAGCCGATGGTGAACGCAGGCGGGCCCGGCGTGCGGGTTTTGAGTGACGGATGGACTGTGGTCAGCGAAGATGGCCTCCCTTCCGCCCATTTCGAGCATACAGTCCTGGTGGGCGAAGGACCGGCCGAGATTCTGACATGTTGTCCAGAGACACCATTGAAGCCCCTGCCGTAATTGTGGCCGCGGCAAACGGGTCGGCCGTTCGGGCTCGGCTGGCGAATGGACATCAGTTTGTCGTCTGCGCAACGCGGTCGGCGCGGCGCGCGGTTGCCGGCCTGGCGGTTGGCGACCGGATTCGGGCGCGGTTTTCGCCCTGTGATTTATCGAAGGGTTGGTACAGAGTTGACAGCGAAGGAAAGCAATGAAAGTACGTGCATCGGTCAAAAAGCTCTGCGAGCACTGCAAAGTGGTGCGTCGCAAGGGCGTGGTTCGAGTCATTTGTACCAACGCCCGGCACAAACAACGGCAAGGTTAACCCGCAAAGCGCTCTATGGCACGAATTCTCGGAGTGGATATTCCCGGAGAGAAGCGGATCGACGTCGCCCTCCGGTACGTTTACGGCATCGGACCGTCGAACGCGAAACAGATTCTCGAGCACGCCCAGATTGATCCCGGCGTGCGCGCCAAGAATCTGACCGAACAGCAGCTTTCGCAAATCGTCCACGCGATCCAGGAAGGCAAGTACGTGATCGAGGGCGACCTGCGGCGGGAGATCGGCTTGAACCTCAAGCGCCTGCAGGGCATCAAGTGCTACCGCGGGATGCGGCACATCCGCGGCTTGCCGGTCCGCGGCCAGCGCACTCAGACAAACGCGCGGACGCGCAAGGGACCGCGCAAGACCGTCGGCGTGGTCCGCAATCCGAAGGCCAAGACCGGCATTCACTAACCCATTGATCCAAAGTCATTGCTATGGCTGAAGAGACAAAACCGCAAAAAGCCACTGTCAAAAAAGAGGCCAAGTCTGATCCCGCAGTGTCGGAAAAGGCGGCTGCCAAGCCGTCTGCGCCGGCCAAAGGGGCTGCGAAGCCCGATGCCGAAGCGGGCAAGACCGAGGCGCCCAAAGCCGCGGGAGCCGCGGCCGTCGCGCCGGATCAGAAGACAGCGGGCGCTCCTGCGCCGGCAGGCCCGGTGGCGGGCACTGCTCCGACGGCGGCGGATTTGCTGGCGGACGACATGGCCGGCAAGAAGATTGTTCGCGCCAAAGGGGCGAAGAACATTTCCGCGGGCGTCGCGCACATCCTGGCCACGTTCAACAACACCCAGGTGAGCATCACCGATATGCAGGGGAACCTGATCGGATGGTCGACTGCGGGCAAAGTCGGGTTCCGCGGCTCGCGGAAGAGCACCGCCTTCGCCGCGCAGCAGGTTGCCCAGGACGCGGCCCGTCAGGCCATGTCGCACGGAATGCGCGAGGTCGAGGTGCACGTGAAGGGACCCGGCTCCGGACGCGAATCAGCGATCCGGGCTCTGCAGGCGATCGGCCTCGAGATCAGTGTGATCAAGGACCGGACGCCGATTCCCCACAACGGTTGCCGCCCCCGCAAGAAGCGTCGTGTGTGACACTCCCAATTCTCGAATCTCGAACCTCAAATCCGCTTTAATTCATGGCTCGTTACACTGGACCGCGCGTTCGCATTAGTCGCCGTTTCGGCATCCCGATCTTTGGCGCCTCGAAGTACCTCGAGCGCCGCAACTATGGCCCCGGCGTTCACGGCCCGAAATCGCGCCGCAAGACGACCGATTACGGTCAGGGCCTCATCGAGAAACAGAAGCTGCGCTATTATTACGGGTTACTCGAACGCCAGTTTCGA
>DAOOQY010000360.1:0-5132 GCA_035389025.1 Verrucomicrobiota bacterium | reverse complement strand
AATGGGTCACTTCTCATGAGCACACCCGGGTCAAATCTCGTGAGCGGCGACGCACGCAGGGTGGTTGACGCTTCGGGGCCGATGATGCGGACAGGGATGGGATTGGTTGTCGTGTCGGCGGCTCCGTGTTTGGCCACCGCCTTGCGGAGGCCTTCCCCGATCAGCCACCGCAGTCGCTCGAGCGGTTGCTCCTCAAAGGCTTCTTCCCGCAGCCAAAGAACCAGCACGGACTCCTTCTTGGCTGCGCTTTCTGGCAGGTATCGCTCAAACCATTCGTACGGGATCGTCAGCGAGGTCTCCTGGCTTCGGGCAGTAGGGAGGGCGTTTGTGGTTGCTTCGGCGGTTTGGTTGGCCTCGGCTGCCTGGGGCGGCCAGGGAATCTCACAGAACGAGATATGCTCCCGGTCGACCGGCACAAAGCGCGCGTTCGGATGGCGCGCCGAGCCAACCTGCGACAGCCCCGCCAACACTGCGTAGCGCGTGCGAATGCGCCCCTCGTTGCCTTCGGCGTAGGGACTACCCGTCACCATCACCGGCATGATGATGACGCGCCCCGGATCCGCCAGCGTGCTCTCGGCGCGCCGCTGCACGATCTCCCGCGCGAGGGTGTCCATCGCACAAGTGCAGGAAGGGGCACCGTTCTTCTGACCTGCGGCTGATCTCTGCGGTTGGGCGCGGCTGACGGCCTCGAACGGATCCTCCCAGAGCCGCGCTTCGGCAAGCTGTGTGCGCAGGGCAGGCGGAGCGGCTGGATGGGTCTCGGCAGGACGGGAGCTTCGCATCGGGGCACTGAACCAGAGCAGATTGCCCAACGCCGCCGCCACCAGCACCAGGATGGGCCAGCTAAACCAGGCCGTTGCAGGTTTCTGTTCTTGCATCTTCGGGAGTCTCCCCTCATGCGCTTTGGGACACAGGCTTCCCCGGCCGCGCGGACTGTTGCGTCGCGCTGGATTTAGCCGCGGGCGCAGTTACTGCCCAGTCCTCGGAACAGGCGACATGATGTTCCACTCGGTGGTTCGCCATAGATAGGACACGCGTTCTGCTGGAAATCCGCGGCCCGCCGTCTCACCTCAGGACCACGATCACGCGCCTTGGGGGTGCATCAAGCGCCCGTCTGGAGGCATCGGAATGACAGGACATTCAGGGATAAACGCACGTTCAATCCTTCCCGGACCGAGGCACCACAAGACGCGTTGGCTTCATGGCGATGTCCTTAGCTTCATCTTATACTAAAGGAAAATTGGTTGGAAGGTTGCTGGAAAAGTGCGTGCCCGCACAGATCGGTGCCGCCTGCAGCACTTAATACAAGCCAGCCGCGATTCCACATCACCGCCCGCGAAGGCTCACCCGCCAGCGACTGCCGCAGCCAGTTGGCGGATTTCCTCGTCGATGTCTTCGCGGCGCGGCACGGTGCGGGCAATCTCCCCGCGCAGCGTCATCGCAAAGCGCTGTCGGAACCGGTAGGCCGCCGACTTGGCGGCGCTTCTCGTGAGGCCAAGCTGCCGTGCCAGAGCGACGCAGGAAAGGTCCTCGCCGCCGCCCGACACATGCCGCTCCAGGATTGCGAACTGTTCTTCCTTGCCCGAGCGAACATAGTCTTCCCGCATTCGTCGGAGCACCAATTCGATGATCATGCAGGCCCAAGCCCGATCGTATGCGACCTCAGGCGAGGCTTCCTGGCTCCGTTCGATCGCGTACCGCTCCTCGGCGTCCAAGTCGTCCATCGAGAGGCACGGCCTCCCTCCGCCACGCTTTGTCGTGTGGGACCTGTCCCACTCGTTTGCCAGGAAGTTCCTCAAAGAAGCCCGGATAAAGCTGCGAAACTGGCCTCGAGCCGGGTCCGCCGCGGCCAGGCTGTGATGCGCGAGCAGTCGCGCAAAAAACTCCTGGGTCAGGTCCTTGGCCTCCTCGACCCAGTACCCCACATGTCGCACGTGAGCATAGACGGGATACCAGTACTGGCGGCACAGTGTTTCGAGGGCGGTTCCCCCATCCGACGAATCCTCGCGGCTTGCTGCAAGAATGAGGTTCCATTCGGTGGCGGGGAACGCCCCTGCACCTTGCCCCGAATCGACATTGTCCTTGTCGGTCGGTGAGGACATTTGCTGGGCTGACGCCTCTGAATGTAGCAGCCGGGTTGGCCGACAACCAGAGAATATTCAAGCCGGGCTTCCCATGATTCGAGGCCTGATGGACGGCGAAAAGCAAAGGGGCCGCGTCGAAATAGTTGACATGTGGCGTCCGGTGGCCAGATTGCAGCCAGTTCATTTCTCCATTGATCAGACACCAGCACCCATGTCACGGATCGAAGTCATTCTCAGGATGGCCGCCTTGGTGATGCTCTGTCCGTGCCACCTAGCCCGCATATTTCACACCCCTATGGTGCACAGGGCACTCAGACTTCGCAAGAGGACTGCTATGCGGGCTGGAGAAGCAAAACCGCGCCGGGCCAGAGAGTCAGGGAAATGCAGCACACTGTTCCCATGGCAGAACGCCTTCAGGACCGACACGAGGCTCCTGGTTCCCTTTCCGGGCGCGGTTTTGCCAACGAACCCGGTTACGGTTCTTCGCGAAGCGTGTGAAATAGCCGGGCTAGTGGCCGGGGTCATGGGTTCGCTCGTGCTTCTGCTTGCGATCGGATCGGGGCTGGGTCAGCCCGTTCTGGCGGCGGCCGTTCAGGAGGACAGCCATCAGCGGGACGGGGTCAAAGCGGCTGCATCGAGTCCTTCGGATGCCACGCGCGCCGCATCGTCCGCAGAGACGCTCCACGTGGTCGAGACGATTCGTAGGCGGTATGCCCTGCCCGCGCTGGCGGTGGTCGTGGTGAAAGACGGGCGGATTCTGGACCGCGCCGCCGCGGGGGTGCGAAAGGTGGGAGATTCCACTCCGGTGACGACCAACGACCTGTTCCACATCGGGTCGTGCACGAAGGCCATGACCGCCACGCTTGCGGCGCTCTTGATCGAGGAAGGCACGCTGCGCTGGGACACCACGATTGCCGAGGTCCTTCCCGAGCTGAAGGGCAGCATGGACAGGCAGTACGAACCCGTCACCGTCGAGCAGTTGTTGACCCATCGCGGCGGGTGTCCCAATCAACCGCCGCCGGACGCCTGGAGACGGGCTTGGAAACAGAAGGGGGCGCCCGCGGAACAGCGCCGCGAGTTCATCGGCGCCGTTCTCGCACAGCCGCCCGAGGCGGCGCCGGGGATGAAGATGATCTACTCGAACCAGGGCTATTCCGTCATCGGCGCCATGCTCGAACGGCTGGCGGGCGAATCATGGGAAACTCTCATTACCCGAAGGCTGTTCAAGCCGCTGGGCATGAGTTCGGCCGGATTCGGTCCGCCCGGAACGCTGGGCAAAGTGGATCAGCCCTGGGGCCACAAGCGCAAGGATTCGGTGGCGCGAGGACTTGAGCGAGCTCGGCCGAGGTCCGCGGGACACGAGAGCCGGGAAGGCATCGGGGCTGGCCATGAGGCTGGGGATTGGGATCGCTTCGAGGCGCGCCTCGCCGAGGCCAGGCCGGATCAGATCGACAACCCGCCGGCGATCGGGCCCGGCGGGCGCGTGCACTGCACGCTCGAGGACCTGGCGCGTTTCACCATCATGCATCTCGATGGTGAGCGGGGAGGCGGACTGTTGCGGCCGGAGACGTTCCGTCGATTGCACAGCCCGCCTCCCGGATTCGACTATGCCTGCGGTTGGCGGAATGTTCGACGCGATTGGGCGCAGGGACAGGCCTTGACACACGACGGCTCGAACACGGCGTGGTATGTGGTCATGTGGCTCGCGCCCGAGATCAGGTTCTCGGTTGTGGTTGGGACGAACATGGGCGGTTCAGACGCATCGAAGGGGTGTGACGAAGTGGCCGGCGCGATGATCGGGAAATGGCTGGCGCAGCCGAGGCAAGAGGAGTGAAAGGCGTCGGATCGCGCCGCCTGCCCGAGCGATGGGATTGGTTTGTGCGGAATCTGGACGACGCCCCGTGTCGAATCGGGACCGGGGCGACGGCCGCCCCGATGCGCCTCAATCCTCCTGTGAAGACCGCGCTATCTGAGCCTGTGTCGCCGCGCTCAGGCGCACCGGGCCGAGAAGTCCCGACTCCATCAACGGGGTGTCCTGGGTGAGCTTGCGGATGTTGGTCCGTGTCCAGCGCTGGTCCGGCGGCATCGAGTGTTCTCCAATGATGCGGTTGGGCCAGAAGTTCGTTACGCGCACGACGAGGACGTTTTGTCCTTTCCGCAAAGCGCCGGTCGCCTCGACTCCGAAAGGCGGCTTCCAAACAACCCCGAGGTTCCGTCCATTGAGAACAATCTCGGCCAACTCCCGCACCTGGCCCAGTTCGAGGAAGACACGCGTCCGATCGTCCAGCCAATCCTCACCCACTTCGAACTGCAGAGTGTATTCGAGAGTGCCGGCGTGATATTTAACCAAGGGTTCCTCGAAGCTCGTCCATGACCGCAAGGCATCGAGTTGTAGCGGTCGGGTGCCGGAGCTCAGGAGTTCCCGGGGCGGAGCATGGAGCACCCAACCGGCATCGAGTGCCCGTGGCGCCGGCACCGCGGGGATGCTCAGCGTTTCGATTCGACCGTCCGCGCGCCGGACTGCGTACCTGCCCGCGGGACCAGACGCCGAGAGGCGCAGGGCATCGCCTTCACGCCACAGTTCCACTGCGTCATCACGGCGGATTGGTGCGGTCTGGTCATGGGCCGCGCCAGGCTGGGGGCCGGCGTCGGAGCCCCTCTCGAGGGCGGGGGCGGAGGCGACGGCAACAATGGGTTGTCCGTCGCGGGTGACTGAGACCACGCGCTGACGATCGGCTGCATCGGCTGTTGTTCGAAAGATCACGAACAGGGAGCCACAGGGTTCGAGGCGGAGCGGCAGGGTGGTCTGTCCGTTGCCGTCCTCCCAGGCAGCGGCCGTGCGGATTCTCCCGCTGTCAGGCAGCCACACTTCAGGCGTTTTGCCCGAGACCCGGAAGCTGCAGCGGACATCCTCCCAACGGTTCGAGCGATTCGCCACGAAAAAGATATCGGCGTTGCCGGCGCAACGGTGGATGTAGTCAAGGGTTGTCAGCGCATCCGCTCCCTGGAACTCGAAGTCGGGCCTGACACCGCCGGCGAGCAAAACCT
>DAOOQY010000359.1:0-5133 GCA_035389025.1 Verrucomicrobiota bacterium | reverse complement strand
GTCCATCATCGCGTCCCAGGTTTCCGACAGGACAAGGGCAGCTACGGCGGCATCCTGGCCAAAGGCCTCACTGCCCTGCCGGAAACCTGGGACGCGATGATGGACGGCAGCCAATCGTTGAACCACTGCATGCTGGGCCATGTCATCGAGTGGTTCCATGGATACGTCGCCGGCATCCGCCAGCCGCCCGGCAGCGTCGGCTGGCAACAGGCGCTCATCGCGCCCTGCCCAGGCCCGTTGACCTCGGCGGAAGCGACGCTCCAGACACCCCGCGGACGCATCGCCAGCCGCTGGCACAAGGACGCCGCCCGGTTCCGCCTCGAAGCCGAAATCCCGGAGGGCATCGCGGCCCAGGCGATCATGCCCTCGGGCGCGCGACGCCCTCTCTCACCCGGTCTCAACTCGATCGAGGAGCCGCTCTGAACGTTCGAGTGAGGACTTGACTCCCGACTCGATGGGCCGGACGGGCCGGCTCGCGGTTCCTACCGCCACAGGCGGAAGAAGCGCGCTTCGCCCTCCGCCGGCACTGTGACTTGCCACACATCGCCTTCGAGCGTCGGCGCCTGTGACAACGTGGTCCAAGGGCCCGCCAGGGTCCCGGCCGCCTGGACCGCTGCGCCCGCGGCCGCAACGGGCCAGGTGAGATCGAGGCCCGCCCCGCTCAGAGTCGCCTCGAGCACCGCCCCGGTCGCATTGGGCAAAACCTCCGGACCCAGGACATCCGCGGCCCGGATTTCCTCGGGCGAAAGGCGTCCCCGGTAGACCCGGAACTCCTCGACGGAGCAGTTCATAAAGGGATCGGGATAAGGGGAACGCCCGATCCAACTGTGCCAATCGCCCACCTGGCTCAGACGCCCGGTGACGTCGTCGAGGTTCCGTTCGCTCACGCCGTTGATGTAGAGTTCCATTGCCCCGTTGCCATAGACGCTCGTGATGTGCAGGCGCTGATTCTCCCAGGCCGGACTGATGTCCATCGTGCTGCCGCCGACCGGGAATCCGGTGCTGTAGCGATGAGCCGTGGCGCCGTTGACCGAAGGGGCGACGTAGAACTCGTTTTCGCGGTCGTCGCCAAAGTACCAGAGCCGGGCCCAGGTGGCGGCCGCGTTGAACTGCACCCAGGCGTCGATGGTCACCGCATCGTAATCCTTCAGGAGTCCGGGCGGCAGTTCGACATACGTGTCGGACGATCCATCGAGAACCAGGTTCCCGCCCGCAACCTGCGCGCCGCCCTGGAGCGTGCCGTGCGCCGATCCGATCGCGTCGCTCGCATCGGTCTCGAAGGTGTAGCGATGCGTCAGAACCGCAAGATTCCGCGAAACCACGGTGGCCGAGTCGGTCTTTCCAAGGTAACTGGCCGTCAGGACGGCGGTGCCGGGGCGATGCGTGCGGAGCATGGCGTTGGGCAGCACCTCGACAACCGCCGGGTCGCTCGAAGTGAGGACGAGTCCGTTGACAACGGCACTGTTGTTGGGCAACAGGTTGAAGCCCTCGAGATGCGCGTAATTCGCAAGAACACGGGGCGGCACAATCCCCGAAAACGCCGGGTATTCAGCCGGCTCGACATCGATCGACACAAGCGCCCCAATGTCATGGCCGATTGCATCCGGACCCTTCCGATGCACCAGCGCGATCTCGGCCGGAGAGAGCGCCCCGCGATAAATCCGGAACTCATCCATGGCGCCCGGCATGAAGGGGTCGACGTTCACCAGCGAACGTCCCAATGTCGCCGCACTCGAAGACACCAGCGACAACGGCGCGCTGGCGTCGTGCCGGGCGTATTCGAGCACGCCGTCACGGTAGACCGCCAGCTTGGATGCCGCGGGATCAATCACAACCGTGACGTGGGCGCTGAGAGCGGCCCATGCGCCGCGCCAGGCCGTGGTCCGCCCCCCCGGAATGTTCTGGCTGATCCAATGTTGCCCGCCGTTGTTCACCCGGGGCGCCAGGTAAATCTCGTTGCTCCCGCCTTCTTCGCCGAAATCGAAAAGCCGGCACCAAGGCGGCACATCCCCAAAATCGACCCAGGCGTCAAAAGTGACCGACGTGTAACCGGGAATGTTGATCGTGCCTCCGGGAAGTTCGATCGACGATCCGGGCGCCCCATCGAGAACGGCCTTCCCGCCGGCAATCGAGACTGTGCCCGCCAAAGTCCCGTGAGCCGCGCCAACCGAGTCCGAGGCGTCGCCGGCAAAGCTGTACCGGTGCGCGAGCACAGCCGGAACCGAGAGCACAGTCAGGCTGCTCCTGGCCGTCATGCCGCCAAAGGTGGCTTCGACGTCCGCGGTCCCCGGCGACACGGCTTTCACCAGGCCTTCCGGGGTCACGGTCAGCACATCGGGTTTGGTCGAGTTGAAGGTCGCGCCGCCGTAAAGGACAAGATTCACCCCGGTCACATTGGCGAAATCGCCCGTGAAAACCTGCCGTGACTCCTGGCCGACCGAGAGCGGATTGACCGGGCTGCTCAAGTGAACCGATTGCAGGGCGCCTTCGTCGGTCACGTAACGATCCGGCCCGGCGGCATCGTTGATCGCCACCCGGGCGGGGGCAACCACGCCGTCGTAGACGCGGAACTCGTCAATCGAGCCCTGCAGGGTCGGATCGACCTCGTAGAGCGACTTGCCAATGAGACAGAGCGTGTCGTTAATGCCGCTCAACGGCGGAACCTGGCCGCTGTCGCCGTTGACTCCCGGATTCGAGGCCACCAGCGTGCCGTTGTAGTAGTACATCAGGTCGGCGTCGGGATCCACCACGACCGTCACGTGCACATTCGCCCGCCCGTTGAGCCCGCCCGGGTTGTTCGCCCACAGATTGGCTCCCGCCGTGCGCAGGCCGAGATTCTGCCAGTCCCCCCCGGCGTAGTGGCAGTAGTCCAGTCCGGTCGCCATGTTGCCGGCGCCGTCCTGGGATCCAAACGCGAACACGCGTGTCCAGACCGGATTCGCATCGGAGAAGGTGGCCCAGAACTCGATGCTCACCTTGCCATAGCCGCTCACAATCCCCGCCGGCACAGCCCCGAACGAACCGTAGCCGTCCAGTTGCAGGCTCGACCCGTCCAGGTATGCGGTTCCCAGCAAATCCCCGGTCCAGGCAGCGCCTCCAACCGAATCGCTGAATGTCCAACTCCCCACGGGATCGCTGAAGCTGTAACGATGGGTCAGCGTCTGCGCTGAAACAGATGCGGCCCCAACCGCCAGGAACGCCGCCACGACCCCGAGGCCCAGCATGTCTTTGGCTCTTTTTTTCATGAACGCCAGTCTACCCTGCGCACGTGCGGATTCAAGCTGCCAACACTCGATTGTTCGCTGCCAGTCTTTTCCCGTTGCCAGCCCTCGCGCCAGGCCGTTCAATCCGCCGGAGAATAGAAAAAACGGAACGACCAGTATGCATTCGCTCTATCAATTGTGCCCGCTCGAACGCCCCCAAGCGCTCCTTCTCATGCTCGTCGCCGCAGCCCTGGCGTTGGTGGCCGGATGCGCGACAGCTTCTCGGGAACGCGGGTTGTCCAGAGATTCCTATCCGCTGACGGCCAAAACAAACCAGACCGAGGTCTGCCACGGCATCGAGGTCACCGATTCCTACCGATGGCTCGAAGACGACCGGGCGCCCGCCACCGCGGCATGGGTCGAGGAGCAAAACGTCCTCACCCGACGCTACCTCGACGCGATCCCCGAGCGCGCAGGAATCCAGAAACGCCTCACGGAACTCTGGAACTACGAGAAGTACTCGGTGCCGTCCAAGCGGGGCGGACGTTACTTCTTCAGCCGGAACAGCGGGCTCCAGAACCAGGGCGTCCTCTACACGGCGGCAACACTCGATGCCGAACCGAGCATCCTCCTCGATCCGAACGCGCTCTCGGCCGAAGGCACCATCGCCCTCTCAGGCACTGCCGTCAGCGAAGACGGCCAGTGGCTGGCCTACGGCCTGGCCGCCAGCGGGTCCGACTGGCAGGAATGGCGGGTCCGCAACATCCAGACGGGCCAGGACCTGCCCGACCTGCTCCGGTGGGTCAAGTTCTCCGGTGCATCCTGGACCAAGGACAATCGCGGCTTCTTCTACAGCCGCTACGACGAACCGACCGAGGCCCAGAAGCTCACCAAGGTCAACGAATTCCAAAAACTCTTTTACCACCGCGTCGGCACCGACCAGAGCCAGGATACGCTCGTTTACCATCGGCCCGACCACAAAGAATGGGGATTCGGCGGTTACGCGACCGACGACGGCCAGTACCTGATCATCGCCGTCACCCACGGCACCGACCCGAGAAACCGCGTCTTCTACAAGGACCTGGCCCAGCCCAACTCGGACGTCGTCGAGTTGCTCAATGAGTTCGATGCATCGTACGACTTCGTCGGCAACGACGGTCCTGTCTTCTGGTTCAAAACCGACTTGCAGGCGCCCCGCGCACGCTTGATCGCCATCGATACCCGCAATCCGGCACGCGCGAACTGGCGTGAAATCATCCCCCAGGCCGCCGAGACTCTCGAGGGAGTCCGCCTCGTCGGCAATCGGTTCATCGCAAGCTACCTCAAGGACGCCCACAGCCAGGTCAAGGTCTTCAACCTCGACGGCTCTCTCGAACGCCAACTCGACCTGCCAGGCATCGGGTCGGCCAGCGGCTTCTCCGGACGCCGGGAAGACACCGAGACGTTCTACTCGTTCACCAGCTTCAGCGTCCCGGGCCGCATCTACAGGTATTCCATTCCCACGGGCGAAAGCCGGCTCTGGCGCCAGCCACAGGTGGCCTTTGCGCCCGACGACTTCGAGACACACCAGGTCTTCGCCCAAAGCCGGGATGGGACCCGCATCCCGATCTTCATCACCCACCGCAAGGGGCTCCCCAAAAACGGCGCCGCGCCCACCCTCCTCTACGGCTACGGCGGCTTCAACATCAGCATCACCCCAAGCTTCAGCCCCGCCAACCTCGCCTGGATGGACATGGGCGGCATCTACGCCGTCGCCACTCTGCGCGGCGGCGGCGAGTACGGCGAAGATTGGCATCAGGCCGGCACAAAACTCCAAAAACAAAATGTATTCGACGACTTCATCGCCGCTGCCCAGTGGCTGATCGACAACCGGTACACCGCACCCCGGCGCCTCGCCATCGCAGGCGGCAGCAACGGCGGCCTCCTTGTG
>DAOOQY010000358.1:0-5170 GCA_035389025.1 Verrucomicrobiota bacterium | reverse complement strand
AGAAGGGGTCAGAGAAGGGGTCAGTCCCGGAAAGCAGGAATCCTGTGCCTGACCCGCTGCCTGGTTGGGCGCGGCGCCTGGCCGACACGGCGCGCACGTACACGAGTGCATCCCGGTGATTCCCTAGCCCGCATATTTCAAGCCCCGTCAGTGCACAGGGCGGTCAGACTTCGATAGACGTCTGCTATGCGGGCTAACCGCCATTCAGAACTGACCCGTATTCGTATTCGCGCCACATAGTGCGGCGTGCCGTGGCCGTGCGGGGTTGACGTTTATGGTTGCCTCCCGAGTGCATTGACGCCTACTTGGGGCTACGGCATCTTGCGTCAGCGCTCCGCTCCCATCGGAGGACGGCTGCCAAAGGCCTTCGGTGCGCAGCCCTCGCGGTTGGTAGATACCCCTGCGGCACCGGAGCGCAATTGTTAGGGCGGCCACGGTCACGAAGCCTCTGGCGCAGGCTGTCCAGCGATGCGCTCCAAACTCTCCCTCTGTCTCTTGATCGAAAGGAGCTCCAAGGTCACCGGATCGAACCTCTCTGAGAAGCTTCGCTCCGCGTTGACCACCTGCTCCGGCGTCATCGTCACTTCCTCGGTCCTGCCGTCGGGATACACTCGAGTCATCGTTGCCATCAACGCCAGGCTGCACCATTGGCTGTGGATCACATTTATGAAATGGCCCACTTGGCAGTTCGTCAAGGCGGGCCTGGGCCAGGACGGCAAGTTGTTGGACATCCGCGGCTTCTCCGAAGCGCGCCCTGACGGTGCGGTTTCTGAGCCCCCGCCAACGCAGCGCGGTGACCGGCCCTTTCGTCGGCATCGCCGGTCCATTTCGCGGCATTTCGCGCTATGCGCACCCGCTCGCTGCCATTACCATGCGCGCAAGACAACAGTGGAATCCATGAACATCGAACAACCGATCACGACCTCAGACAAGGCAGATAAACCCGGCATCGTTGGACGCCAGGCTTGGAGACATCTGGCGGGACTCACTCTGCTCGCGGCGCTGACGATCCTGCCCGGCGCCATCCAGGCTCAGTTCATTTGCACGACCAATCGGAACCGAATCACGATCACCCGGTACACCGGCCCGGGCGGTTCGGTGACCATTCCCGAGACCATGAACGGCCTGCCTGTGGTCGGCATCGCGGACAAGGCGTTCGAAGGGAGCATCGACATGACCAGAGTCGCGATCCCTGGCTCGGTGACGACCATTGGCGCCTGGGTGTTCAAGGGATGCACGAGCCTGGCCGCCATCGAGGTGCACACATCGAACACGGCCTTCCGCAGCGTCGAAGGCGTGCTGTTCAACAAGATGCAGACGAAACTCCTGGCCTGTCCGGGAGCGCGGGAAGGGGCCTACGTCGTCCCTGGATCCGTCACGAGCATCGAGACAGGGGCATTCCACGGCTGCGCCCGCCTGACCGGCCTGACGATTCCCAGGAATGTCACCGCCATCCGGGCCGGGGCATTCGGGGGTTGCATCGGGTTGACGAACGTCGCGCTCTCGGAGCGCCTGACAAAGATCGAGGCTGGGCTGTTCGAAGGTTGCGTTAACCTGGCCAGCGTCACGATTCCCACCACGGTCACGCTTGTCGGGAGCGGCGCGTTCCGAGCCTGCACGGGCCTGACCGCCATCACGATCCCCAACGCCGTCACGAAGATCGAGGACGGGGCATTCGAGGATTGCGCCAACCTGGCCGGCATCACGTTCGGAACCAAGGTCGCCAGCATCGGGTCTTCCGCGTTCGCGCGCTGCGCGGGGCTGACCGCCATCACAATCCCCAACGCCGTCACGAAGATCGGCGATGGGGCATTCGAGGATTGCGCCAACTTGGCCAGCGTCACGCTCGGAACGAAGGTCGCCACCATTGGACGGTCCGCGTTTGCGCGCTGCGCCAGTCTGACCGGCATCACGATCCCGAACACGGTCACAAGCCTGGGGAACGAGGTGTTCGAAGATTGCGCCAACCTGGCCAGTGTCACACTGGGCACCAAGGTCGCCAGCATCGGGCGGTACGCGTTTTGCCGCTGCACCAGCCTGACCGGCATCACGATCCCCAAGAGTGTCACCAGCATCCAGGCGTGGGCGTTTTGGGATTGCGCCAGCCTGGCCAACGTCACGATCCCCAACACGGTCACGACGATCGGAGACGAGGCGTTCGAGGGCTGCACGAGCCTGACGAGCGTCACGATCCCCAGCGGCATCACGACCGTCGGAGTGGCTGTCTTCTATCGCTGTACGAGCCTGACGAGCGTCACGATCCCCGAGACTGTCACCCGCATCGGGGCGTATGCATTCTACGGGTGCAGCAGTCTGCCGAGCATCACCATCCCCAGCCGCGTCACGAGCATCGGGTCGTACGCGTTCTGCCGCTGCGCCAGCCTCACCGCCATTATCATCCCGAACCGCGTCACAAGCATCGGGCGGTATGCGTTCTATGCCTGCACCAGCCTGGCGGACGTCGCGATCGGGCCCCGCGTCGCGAGCATTGGACCGTATGCGTTCGGAAGCTGCACCGGCCTGACCGACATCACGATCCCCAAAGGGGTGGCCAGCATCGACGCGTGGTCGTTTTCCGATTGCGCCAGCCTGACAAGCGTCACGATCCCCGACACCGTCACCCGCATCGCGGATGGGGCGTTCTTCGGATGCACCGGCCTGACGCGGATCACTCTGCCGCCCAAGGTCAACAGCATCGGGGAGCATGCGTTCGCGGGCTGCACCGGGCTGGCCAGCGTCTGCTTCCTCGGCAACGCCCCCGCCACGGCCACCGCATTCGACGATTGCCCCGCAACGGTCTATTACCTGGCGGAGAGCACCGGATGGGGCCCGACGTTTAGCGAGCGTCCAACCGCCGTGTGGGTCCCCCAGATCGAGGCCGACGCTGACTTCGGGGTGCATGCGAACCGGTTCGGATTCGACATCGCGTGGACTCCCAAGAGCATTGTGATCGTCGAAGCCTGCTCCGATCCGGCCAATCCGACCTGGGTGCCCGTGAGCACGAACACACTCGCCACGGGTCTGTCGTCTTTCAACGACCCGAAGTGGACGGACTTTCCAGCTCGATTCTACCGCCTGCGCTCGAAGTGACAGACGGCGCAATCGGACGGCTTCAATCGATCCGGCGCAAACGCTCGATCATGCGCGCGACCTTGTCGCGATGCGCGAGAATGGGCCGCGGATCGGTGGTGAAGTGCGTCAGGTCCTTGGAAACGCTCTCCGGAACCTCGAGCAGACTCCGAGCCTCTCGGACCAACGCGCTCGATGCCTCGCGATCGCCGACGCGCTCGACCTCCCGTTCGAGCAGCCAGAGGTACTCGTAGTCCTCCATGCCGTCCCGCAGGTTGTCCCACCGAAGCGAGTTGACCGGGGCATCGAGGTTCGACGCGGTCGAGGCGTTGGGGTCGCGACGGGGCGGGTAGAGGAAGCGGCCGTCGCCGTTGCCCCAGGGACTGCGGTAGCCGACCGGGTTGCCGTAGCCGGTGACCCAACTCATGGGATCGGCCCAGGGATTCTGCACGTCCGGCTCGGGATAGGCCAACGGACTGGTCCAGTACACCGTGGCCCAGACCAGGATGCCCGAGACGCCGTACTGCCACGATTGCCAGGGCCAGAGCCGCAGTTCGGTGCCGGGATGATCGATGAACTCGGTCACGTAGGGCGCCTTGGGCGCGGTGCAAATGTACCACCAGACGTCTTCGCCGGCCTCCTTGCGCGCCCGCACGGTCTCGCGCGTCCATTCCGGAGTCAGGCCGCACCAGATGTCCACATGCCCCATCAACTCCTTCTCCGGCTGCTCGGTCAGCATCCGGCGCAGGCCCGGGGCGGCTTCCTTGATCCGCTGCTGGCCCGCCACAACGAACGCGTAGTCCTTCGATTCCGGCTCATCGAACCAATAGGTGAACGCCTTGCCCAGCCAACCGTTCTGGCGCAAATGCCGCTCGACCTGCCCCAGGTAGTCCCTGAATAGCGCCGCATGCTCGGGCGTGCCCTCCTTGAATCCTTCGAGTTCCCCGAGATGCCGGCTCTGAAAGGTGCCCTCGCCCATGCCCCGCAACGGGAGCTGGAACGTGCTGAAATGATGCTCATCGAGCCATGTCCGCGCCGCCACATCGAACTGGGTGAAATCCACCCGCGCCCGCTTGTTCGCCCCCTCACCCTCGAACTGCACACGAAACGGCGCATACTCGAAAAACGAATACGGGCTGATCCGATGCTCGGCAAAATTCCGCAGGTACTTGGCGAACACCGCCTCCTTGTCTACCCCCTGGCTCAGGCGGTGATACCGGTTGATTTCCTGCGTCCCCAAGCCCAGCGCGCTGTGCAGATGCGTCTCGGCCGGCAGGGTGAAATCGTACACCTCGACCTCGAGCGGCGCCCGCAGCGTCCCCGCCGACGTCCTGACCTCGATCTCGCCGCGGTGGCGTCCGGCCCGGGCGGACTCCGGCACCCGGACGGTGATCCAGAGCGGCTGGTTGCGATGGGCTGCCAGTTTCAGCGGTGTCTCGAGCGGCGGCAACGGATCGGGATACCAGCCCCGGACACACGCGGCGTCCGTCGGCTGGGTCACATGCACATACGCCACTTCGTCGAAACGAACTTCAATGGGACTCGAATCCCCGCGCCCGTCACGCAGCGTCACGGCGGGGATTTCGAGCAGAGTCGCCTCGCGATCCGGCCGCAACACCAATTGCACGGCCTCGAATTCGTTCCGGGCCGCTGCGATCTCGATCGCCCGCCGCTCCCCCATCGGCGCCGGAACCGGCGCAACCCGGTCGCGTCCCACCTTCCACCCGCTTTCGCACCACCATGCTGTCACGCCGCCCTCGTCCGCCAGCCAGAATCCATAGTTGGCGTCCTCGAGCAACCCCACCCGGAGTATCGACGTGCCCCGAAAGACGCTCTGGCCCGCGTCGTTCGTGATGGTCAAAGCGATCCGATTGTCGCCGGCCCCGGGAAGCCCCAGGCGCAGGTCGAAGCGGCCCGCCTCACCAGGGGGCACCGACGCCGTTTTCGAGCGGACTGTCTGACCCGCCTCCTGCCCGATGCCGAGACACGTCGCCGACGCAGTCAAGGTCACGGCGCGCGGCGCGCGATTCGTGGCGACGATCTCGACGCAGAAGCCCCCGTCCGCAGTCCGACACCTCAAACCGGCCAGCGCAATGCCGAC
>DAOOQY010000357.1:0-5191 GCA_035389025.1 Verrucomicrobiota bacterium | reverse complement strand
CGCGCTCGCGCCCTCGGCGTAAAGGTGCGCTCCGTCGAGCCTTCGCAGATGACCTTCTCGCCGGAGGTCCTGGGCATCCTGCTGCAATTCCCTTCCGCCAGCGGGGCAATCGAGGATGATGAGGACCTGATCCGTCGGGCGCACGCCGCCGGGGCGCTGGCGGTCGTGGCAGCCGATCTTCTGGCTCTGGCCCTGCTTCGTCCTCCCGGCGAGTCGGGAGCCGACATCGTGGTCGGCAGCGCCCAGCGACTGGGGATTCCGCTCGGCTTTGGGGGCCCGCACGCGGGCTTCTTTGCGACGCGGGATGCGTTCAAGCGACAGATGCCCGGGCGCCTTGTTGGCATCTCGAAGGACTCGCGCGGACGGCCAGCGTACCGGCTTGCGTTGGGCACACGCGAACAACATATCCGCCGCGATCGAGCCACCAGCAACATCTGCACCGCGCAGGCCTTGCTGGCCAACATCGCCGCCGCCTATGCGGTCTATCACGGCCCGGATGGCCTCAGGTCCATCGCGCGGCGTGTCCACCGCCTTACAGCCGCTCTGGCAGCAGGAATCCAGAAACTCGGACGCCGTGTCGTGAATCCGACCTTCTTCGACACGCTCACCATCGAGGTTGGCGCGGGCGGCGCCGCCGCGGTGCATCGGGCGGCCGCCGATCGGAGCGTCAACCTGCGCGCGGTGGATGCGGACCACGTCGGCATCTCGCTCGATGAAGCCACATCGATCGACGACGTCCGACTGCTGCTCGATATTCTGAATGGCGGCAAGGAGGCGCCTTTCGATGTCGCTGCGTCGCCGATCGCAGACGGGCCCCTTGCGCCCGCGCGCCAGACCCCGTTCCTCGAAAACGCGGCCTTCCATCGGTATCATTCCGAGACCGAAATGCTGCGGTACCTGCGGCGCCTCGAGTCGCGGGACCTCTCGCTGTGTCAGGCCATGATCCCGCTGGGATCGTGCACGATGAAGCTGAACGCGACTTCCGAGATGCTCCCCATCACCTGGCCCGAGTTCAGCCGCATCCATCCGTTCGCGCCTATCGACCAGACGCAAGGCTATCAGCGCCTGTTCCGCGACCTCGAGACCTGGCTCGCCGAGATCACCGGCCTGGACGCCGTATCGCTCCAGCCCAACGCAGGAGCCCAAGGCGAGTACACGGGTCTGCTGATCATCCGCGGCTACCATGAACAGCGGGGGGAGAGGCATCGGAATGTCTGTCTGATCCCCGCCTCCGCGCATGGGACGAATCCCGCCAGCGCGGTCATGGCCGGTTTCAAGGTTGTGGCGGTGTCGTGCGACGGCGAGGGCAACGTCGATCTGGCCGATCTGAGGGCGAAGGCCCAGGCGCATGCGGAGGCTTTGGCGGCGTTGATGGTCACCTACCCTTCGACACACGGGGTGTTCGAGCCCGGGATACAGGAGATCTGCCGGATCATCCACGAGCGCGGAGGCCAGGTGTACATGGACGGAGCAAACATGAACGCCCAGGTTGGACTGACAAGCCCCGGGGCAATCGGCGCCGATGTCTGCCACTTGAATCTCCACAAGACGTTTTGCATTCCTCATGGCGGGGGCGGGCCCGGGGTCGGCCCCATTTGCGTGGCCAAGCACCTCGTGGATTATCTCCCCGACCATCCGTTGGCTGGCCCGAGCTGCAACCAGTCGATCGGAGCGGTATCGGCCGCGCCGTGGGGTAGCGCGGGCATCCTGCCGATTTCGTGGGTCTACATTGCGTGCATGGGCGCGGCGGGGCTGACCGAGGCCACGCAGGTCGCGATCCTCAATGCGAACTACCTGGCCCATCGCCTGCGCGACTTCTATCCGGTGGTGTACAAGGGGCCGGGCGGGATGGTCGCCCACGAGTGCATTCTGGATTTCCGTTCTTTTGGGAAGGTCACGGCCGAGGACGTCGCCAAACGGCTCATGGACTACGGGTTCCACGCGCCGACTCTGAGTTGGCCCGTGGCGGGCACGCTGATGGTCGAGCCGACCGAGAGCGAGTCGAAGGAGGAACTGGACCGGTTCTGCGAGGCCATGATCGCGATTCACGCCGAAATCGCGGAGATCGAATCGGGCCGGGTGGACACGCAGAACAACCTGCTCAAGAACGCGCCGCACACGGCCGACATGCTCGTCGCGGACTCGTGGACTCGGCCCTACACACGCGCCCAAGCCGCCTATCCGACGCGGCACCAACTCGAGTTCAAGTTCTGGCCCGCGGTCGGGCGCGTGGACAATGTGTACGGCGATCGCAACCCGGTCTGCACCTGCGTTGGCATGGACGCCTACACAGACGCCTGAATTCCCGTCTCAACAGCCAATCCGATGATGTCAACAGCGACGAGTCTGTGCACTACAGATCCTACACTCCAGCTTTCCGGAAGGTGGCTGACCGCAGGTGGGCCAAAGCATGAAAGCACGTGTAGTATCCCTCACTCTGACTATCGGCATCGTATTCGCTGCGGTGGTTACTTGGCAGCTTTATAGGCGGCTGAATCCGGGCACTGGCAAGTCCCACAACGTGCCGCTACAAAGCGGGACGGCTGTCAGTCCGGGGCCTGTCGCACCGGTGTGCCAGGCAGACCTGCCTCCTGCTGTCCGAGACCGACTCCATGATACTTCGTACATACCTCGAGAAGGTGACGTGCCTCTTCTTACGCCCTCTGCAGAGGCTATCCTCATTGAACAGTATCAACGCATTCCAAGCATAACGAACAAAGTCCACTTGGCCCGCATTCTGACTCTGGGAGGGTCAGACGCAACCGTGCGAGCGCTTTCACATACCCTGACCAATGAATACGACGGATGCAAGTTGGCCAAGAGTGAGCACATGACGATGCTCGGACTGCCTGTGCTCCTCGGACGGACGGCCGCTCGGTGCGAGGCGGCGCTGGAGTTCTTAATCGCTGCGTCGAGCCTTGAGTTCTGGAAAGTTCACTGCCGATGGCGATTTGAACAAGATCGAAGTCTCGCGCTTGGCATGCTTGCGGGTTCAGCAGCCATGGGTGTTGGCATGTCCGGTCGGCCTGAGGCAATCACCATACTGCGAACCATCCGGGATCAAAAAGCGCCGAACTGGCCGCCGGAAGTTCGTGGACTCATTGTTGATGCGGCGTTCCGGCATGCGATGGTGCGCCAGCATGGCCCTGATGTCTTCTCCAGCGGACAGGACACGCTCCCACTTCTCTTCCGTTGGATGGCAACGCCGGAGGCCGAAGAATGGTCGAGGTGGCGCCGTTCACAGGGTGCTGGGCATGAATGAGAAGGACCCCTTCATTGTCAATTGTAAGAACTGACCCCTTCCTCCAAAGCCCGCCCTCTGGCAGGCCTCCGCCAGCGTCTTGATCCCGCCAAGCCGCAACGGAGGCTGGTCAAACGCGCGGGTTCTGCCATTCTCCAGGCGCATGAACGACTGGATTGCCGGTTACGTGGCCGCGCAGAAAGCGGCCCTCGATTCGATCCCCACCGATGCGGTGGCGCGTTTGATACGCACTTTCCAAAAGGCATGGCGTGAGGATCGCCAGATCTTCGTCTTTGGGAATGGAGGCAGCGCCGCCAACGCGTCCCATTTCGCCACCGATCTCGGCAAGGGCGCTTCGGACAAGCTGCCGCGGCGTTTTTGGGTCTTGTCGCTTAATGACAATGTGCCCTGGATGACGGCGCTCGGTAATGACTATTCGTACGAAGACGTGTATCTGCGGCAACTCCAGAACTACGCCCGGCCCGGCGATCTGGCGCTGACCATGAGTGTGAGCGGGAATTCACCAAATCTCGTCAAGGCCATCCACTGGGCGGCTGCCAACGGGCTGCACACGATTGCGCTGGTCGGGGGCAAACGCGGGCGTCTCGCCGAGCTGGCCCATGATGTGATTGTGATCGACGACACGCACTACGGACGGGTCGAGGACTGTCACATGGGCGTCTGCCATATGCTCTGCTACGCCTTCATGGAACGGCCCGAGATGGCCACATCGAACGGCGCCATCGCCGCTAATAGAGGGTGAAGTTGACCTCAGTTCCGAGCGGCGCGGGCGGATCAGGCTTGCGCTCCTGCTCGTTTCGATAGATGCACACGCGGCGCATGGCGCGCGTGGTGAGCAGCGCATCGGGCACACCGTCGCCGGTGAAATCGCCCGTCAGGACCAACCGCTCCTCGCCATCGAGGTCGTCCTGCGGGTCCAGGGCGAGCGTGGCGACGCGCCGACCGGAACCGTCGTAGAGGCCCCGCGATTGAGCCACGACGATTTCGGACACTCCGTCGCCTGTCCAATCGAGCAGGGCGTGATGCCGCGCATAGTCGGTCGGAATCTTCGTCCGCACCTGACCCTGGTCATCAATCACCCAGACGGGGCCTTCACCCCAGGGGCGGTGGTCAATATCGACGGCCATCTGCACTCCGGGGAGGTCCGGGCAAATCCGGCCCACATCGATCGACTCGAAGTGTTCGCCATCGATCTCCCAGATCGACTGGCCGTTGCCGTCGAGCAGTGCGATGCCGTTGGCTCCGCAGAGTGTCATCACGAAACGGAACTCGGCAGGCGTTTTGCCCTGACACACCAGCCGGAAGCAATCGCAGTGTCCCCGCTCCTGCTGGATTCTTCGCGACTTAAAAACCCAACGCACGCGCCCGTCCGCCTCGATCATGGCATAACCAGCGGCCACCTCGTCGCGTCCGTCGCCGTCGAGGTCGATGGGAACCGGCTGATGGGCGGTGAGGTAGCCGCCTGGTTTCTCGACTGTCCAGATTTGGCGCCCGTTGCGATCGAAAGCCCAAATCTGCGTGTAGCGGGTTTTGACCAACACGTCTGTGGCGCGCGGCCCGCCGGTCAGGTTGGCGAAGACCAGACAATCCGTCGCGTCCTTGGGCAGAGGGAAACGCCGCCGTTCACGCCCTGTGGCGCCGTCCAACTCGACGAAAAAACCCTCGGTGCACAGCACCACCTCGGCGCGACCGTCGCCGTCCCAGTCGTAAACCTGACAGGCCACGTCGTGGTGCAATTTCCTGCGCCCGATCGTGGGATCGCCCCAGCGCCACAGCACGCTGCCGTCGAGTCGCTGCGCCACCGCGGCGCTGGTGTAGTGAACGTCGTTGTTGTCGACGTTCCGCGCGCTGACGATCTCGGGGACGCGGTCGCCATCGAGATCGCCGGCCACGACCCACGCTCCGGAATAGTCCGGATCGAGCGCGATT
>DAOOQY010000356.1:0-5196 GCA_035389025.1 Verrucomicrobiota bacterium | reverse complement strand
CGGTGGAATTGTTCAACAGCGGCAGGCGGCGCCTTTTCATTCCGGTGCCAGCAGCGGGATGACCTGCCGCCCGTGCCGGCGATAGCGGCGGAAGTCCGTGTCGAGCGTGAACACCAGGCAATCGGAATGGAGTTCGGAGAGCCGCACCAGGCACGCATCGGCCAGGGACATCGGCGTGTCCTCGTAGCGCCGCATCAGCGTTTCCAGCGCCGAGGCTTCGGTTTCGATCTCCACCGCCACCTCGATGACGCCCGCTTGGAGCTTCTTCAGCACCTCCGCGGGTTGGCCGCCGTTGCGCTGAATCAGAAAGCACGCTTCCGTGAGCACCGGTTCGCAGGTGAAAAGCGGCGGAGGCAGCGCGCCCATTTGCGCCTTGGCCCAGTCATGCCACTGGTCGTTGCGGTTGAGGAAGGCCACCAGCGGTCCGGTGTCCAGCAAGGTCCGGGTCATTTGCCGAATCCCCCCATGTGCTTCGGGTTGGTCGAGAGGTCACGCGGCCCGCGCATGCAGCCGCACAGGTCCTCCATCAAATCCAGGCAGGTGCCTTTGCCCGGCTTGCTCCGCTGTTGCTCCAGGGCCTGGCGGACGAGGGCCGACTTCGAGCGCCGCAGTTCGCGGGCCTGTTGCGTCAGCCACGCCGCCAGCGGCGCGGGCAGTTTGACAGAAACCGTTTTCATGGGCGCCAGGGTAATACCGGATTGACACAGCGGCAAGACCCAAGTGCACGGGCTTTGCTCCCGATCAAAAGAAGTCCGCCTCTGTTCTTTTCTTGGCTGTGGCCTGCGCCTACCATGCGCCGAAGCATGAAGACGCTACGGAATCGATGGTTTTGGACGGGCGTGTATGGGGTTCTCTGCGGCGGGTGCATCTCGAGTCAGTTGGCAACGGCGAAGGCCGCCCAATCCGACACCGCCGGCCTGCGGGTCGGCGCGGCGGCGATCGAGTTGACCGCGGACGACTCGATGGTCATCGCCGGTGGAATCACGGCTGGGACTGCCAGCGGGCAAGAAGGGAAACTGCGCGCGGTCGCGGTGGTGCTGGAGCAGAAACCGTTCGGCAAGCTGGCCATTGCCGCCTGCGACATTCTCATGATCACCCGTGAGCACCTCGATCCCGTGGTGCGGGAGATCGAGCAGAGCACGGGCATCCCCGCGGCGAACATCCTGATCAATTGCACGCACACCCATCATGCCCCCAGCACCATGAGGGTGCACGGGTATGGCGCGGACGAAGTCTTCACCCGACGCGTGCAGCGTGGCCTCGTGCAGGCCGTGCAGGCCGCCCATGCCAATCTCTCGGAGGAAGACTGCCAGTTGCTGTTCCATCTGGGCGAAGAGAAGACCGTGGGGCAGAACAGCCGGATTCGACTTGCCGATGGCTCGATTTACTGGGTGGGACCCCACGACCAGTTCGTGCGGCCCACGGGCCCGTTCGATCCCGAGCTGCCGGTGCTGGCATTCCGCGACACGTCCGCCAGAGTGCGGGCCCTGATCTTCAATCACTCGACGCACACCATCGGCAGCCGCGCGCCGGGCCAACGCTCGCCGGGATTCTATGGATTGGCCGCCCAGGATCTGGAAGCCGAACTCGGCGGTCCGGTGTGCTTCCTGGAAGGCGCCTCCGGTTCGACGCATAACTTGACGTTGTCCGGCGCCGAATGCGCCCGACGAATCTGCCAGGCGGTGCGCGACGCGCTGCAACAGGCCAAACCGCGGTCCGTGGATCGTCTGGGCGCGGTGAAGCGCCCGTTCCGCTATCGCGTGCGTCAGTTCGACGAAGCGCAAGAAGACGCCGCGGTGACGCAGTATTGCCAGCGCTATGTGGGCGCCTACGGGCAGTCGGTCATCGACGTCTTTCGCGACATGCGCGCGAAGCTGGCGCCGCAACGCGGCCAGGAACGGGAAACGTGGCTGCAGGGGATGCGCATTGGGGATGTGGCCCTGGTGGGCGTGCCGGCGGAATGCTTCACGCAACTGGGCCTGGACATCAAGAACCGCTCGCCGTTTCGCCACACGATTGTCGCCGAGTTGGCCAACGACTGGATCGGTTATCTGCCCGATCAAACGGCGCACAAGCTGGGCGGTTATCAGGTTTGGACCGGTCATCACAGTTACGCCGAGCCCGGCACGGGCGAACGTCTGGTGGACGAAGCCGTGGACATTCTCAACGAGCTGGCCAAGCCATGAACTCCGCCTGGAATCGCCGCCGACTTCTCACTCGGCATCGAGACCTTGCAGGGCAGTTCCCAGAGCACCTGACTGGTCTGGCGCAGCAAGCCGAGCAGTTGCGTGCTCGTCAGGATCACCACCTGACGCCAGCCCGCCAGGTCGGCCGCGACGGGCGAGGAGTAGCTGGGCTCGCGTCCGGGGAGCTGCCAGACCAGCGGGTCCCGTCCAACCCTCTGTTGGCTTGAATGGGTTCTCTAGGCTGGACACACTCGGGCCACGTCGACAATGCACATTCTTGCTGGCGAGACATGCGATGCACCCTGGCATCGTCGTGCCCGACCCGTCGCTCTCGATTCGCGGCGGCGCCATCGAGCCCTGGGCAAAGGTCATGGGCAAGGCCGGTAGCTGGAGCAGCCGGATCGTGGACGCCGTGGCCGCCACCTTCGGGATCGCTCTCGACCGGCCCTGGAAGAAACTCCCCGCCCAACTCCCAGCCATCCCAACTCGCTGCGCGCTTGCGTGAAATCCTGCACCGTCTTTGCGGCCAGCGCGGGCAACTCTCCGCCATGCCCCAGAACGGCAACCAGAATGGCAAGTGCGTGTGTGCCCACAAAGACAAAGAACACCGGCGCCCAAAGCAGCACGGATTCCTTGACGCCGCGCAAGTTCATCAGTGTCAGGAACACCACCCCCGCGCACGCGAAGACCAGTTTCCAAGGCATCCATCCAGGGGGCAACACGGAGAACAGCGCATCGGCGCCGCTAGCGACGGACACCGTGATCGTCAGCACATAGTCCACCAGTAACGCCGACCCTGACACTACTCCCGCCGTTGGCGAAAGCAGCTTGCTGGCCACCAGGTAGCCGCCGCCGCCGCTGGGAAACAGTTCAATGATTTGCCTGTAACTCGCGCAAACCACCGCAATCGTGGTAACACACGCCAACGCCACCAGCAAACTCAGCGCCGGATGCGCCCCCAGCGCCCGAAACGCCTCTTCAGGCCCGTAGCAGGACGACGACAACCCGTCCGCACCCAGCCCCACCCACGCAAGTAGAGCCACCAATGACACCTTGTGAAAGAGCCGTTGATCCGAGAGGTCGCGGCCACGCCCGATGATCACGGACTTGATCCGGCCCCATAAACTACGCTGCTTCATAAACGACGCCAATAGCCTCTGGCCCGGACTCGTGGAGCACGGGCCTAACTGCGCTCATATCGGGGGGAACATGAAGCCCCATCACACGACGGGGGCAGAGGTTCGCCCTTCCAAGTGCCGGCGAGGTTAGCTGACGGGCTCGGTCTCGGAAGTGACCGGGCGACGGGTTTGCCGCCGCCTGCGCCCCGTCCTGACGCTCACGCATCAGGAATTGGTTCCCCCGCGCCACCGTGCAGGAAGGCACGGCAGCTTAGGCTGCACGGATGAAGCGCTAATGGGTTTTGTGGTTTTGTCAACTCAGTGCATTCGACGCCCGCTGCAATGACGCGCGGAGGATAGAGCGCCGCCACCGGGGCGTTCGGGCAGCGCGTCGCCGGTGCCTCGGCGCGAGGAAGGCGGCCAGAGACTGTCACGCGAATGGCTCGCGAGTGGGACACCGGACTTGCTGATACGGTCTGCTTGTGCGATAAGTCCGACGTTGCCACCACGAGCCGCTGACTCGCTTCGCTTCAGCCAACAGCCCGCGTGCATGGACAACGGAAGTGCAACCCCGACCGTTGGGATTATGCAGACACGGTTCTCGAACCTCGTGCAGTACCTCTCGATGTTGAAGTTGCTGCTTTGGGCCGCAGCGCCACTGGCCATTGCCCAGGCGCCCGCCTCATTCGATCTCCAACCGGACAAGGGGCTCACGCTCAGGCGCGGTCGGCAAGGTCTATCGGATGGAGTAGGTCGCCGACCCGGCACTCACAAACAACCCGAGCGCTTGGCGTTGTCTGGAGTTTCTGCAACTCCCTGCCAGTCCGTATTTCTGGGCTGACAGGTCCGCCTCCGTCGCAGGCAAGGGGTATTATCGGGCGGTGGCGATGGAACCGCCGATGAACATGGTCTTCATCCCGCCAGGGACGTTTCGGATGGGCAGCCCGATGAACGAAGTAGATCGCGTTGCCTATGAGGGACCCCAGAAGACCGTTAGGATCAGCCGCGGCTTTTGGATGGGGAAGTACGAAGTAACTCAGGGAGAATATCTGGCACTGATCGGGAATAACCCGAGTCGCTTCCAAACTCTCAAGATGCCAGCGCACACCAACTGGCCTGTGGAGCAGGTGACTTGGTTCGACGCCACGAATTACTGTGGGGTGCTCACGCAGCGCGAACGGGTGGCTGGGCGGATTCCGACGAACAGTGTGTATCGACTTCCGACTGGGGCGGAGTGGGAGTATGCGTGTCGGGCGGGGACGACGACGCGGTTCAGCTATGGGGATGACCCGCGGTACAGGAAGCTCGCAAGGTACGCGTGGTATGGGGAAGTGCCGTGGTACCGGTTCCTGGCAGCGCGCGTGCGGCATGGGGATAGCAGCGGCGCTACGACACATCCGGTGGGGCAGAAGTTGCCAAACCCATGGGGCTTGTATGACATGTATGGGAATGTGTGGGAATGGTGCCAGGACTGGTGGGCTGATCGTCTGTCCGGCCAGGCCGGGCTTGGCCTGTTGGGCTCCTGGTCCCCAAGCGAGGACTGGGTGCCTGATCGTGGGTCCGGCGAAGTTACCGTTGACCCGCAAGGGCCTGATTCGGGCGTGGACCGTGTGGTTCGCGGTGGCAACTTGGAGCTCCTGCCGTTCGGCGTGCCGCTACAACATTAGCCCGGTCTTGAAGCACTACGGCGTGGGATTCCGAATTGTCTTGGCTCCGGCCCAGCCTTGAGCCAGGCCGCGAGCACAGCCGCCCGGTGCAGGCGAGCAGACGGCCCTACGCCTCCGGCACCTCCCACACGTACCCACCAGCGTGGCGCTTGATGTGGCCGGTTGTGACGTTAAGGGTCTGTGCAAAAATTACTTCCGATTTTGGCGGGAGCGCCACCGGGCCAG
>DAOOQY010000355.1:0-5212 GCA_035389025.1 Verrucomicrobiota bacterium | reverse complement strand
GGTTGCCTGGCGGGAACTTATGGATTCCAATGGCTTCTACGCTCCGTTCGGTCCCACAACTGCCGAACAACGACACCCGTCTTTCTCAGTCGCCTACGCAGGGCACGAATGCCAGTGGAACGGCCCGAGTTGGCCTCTGGCAACCTCTGTGACGCTCACCGCGCTCGCGAACCTCCTCAACCGCGACTCCCAAGACATCATTGGCAAAGCCGACTACTGGAAGACCTTCCAGTGCTATCTCCGCAGCCACCGGTTTCGCCAACTCCCCCCGCAACCGGCAGAGCCTGGGCCCACGCGCGCCCTCAGCGACATCGACGCAGCCAAACCCAGCGCTCTCAATGATGGCGAAGTGCGCCTCGACCGCATCGAGACACGCCAGCCCTGGATCGACGAAAACCTCAATCCCTACACCGGCGACTGGATCGCTCGAACTCTGCTCAAACAACGCCGCCAGCCGCCCGATGAACGCGGCAAGGACTACAATCACTCGACCTTCTGCGACTTGGTGATCACCGGCCTGGTCGGCCTGCGTCCACGCCCCGATGACATCATCGAGGTCAATCCGCTCGTGCCGGATGGGACGTGGGATTACTTCTGCCTCGACGGCGTGCGTTACCATGGACGCATGCTGACCATCCTGTACGACCGGACGGGGACCCGCTACGACCGGGGCGCCGGATTGCAGGTGCTCGTGGACGGCCAGAGCGTCGCGCGCAGCGATTCCTTGCAGCGCATCACCGCGCCTGCAGCGCATGCAGGATCACCGAAATCGGCTGCTTCAGATCGAGCGCGGACTCGAGCCGGTCCATCGCCTGAGCCGGCGTACCCTCGATCAGACCGGCATAGGTGACAAAGTGCTGGGCAGGCATCGAGTTCTCGATGCCCACACCGCCCGCCCCCGCCCCCGGTGCGACATGATGGATTGCTGGTGTTCCGGGAGTGATCAGGCCCAAAGCCACTTTGTCCGCGTTGAACTTGACGCCCCACAAAGTGTCTTGCGCTCTGATCTGCGCCGGCACGCCATCGGCCTCCCGCCCCACCGCGCCCGTCTCCCCGTTCGAGAAGAGCCACGTCCCCGGGGTCGAGCCGTCCGCGGCGAAGTTCTTGGGATTGTCGAAGTCCCAGTAGAGCGAGGTCGGATCCCCGAGCCACACCTCCATCCAACTGGCGCCCCCGTAGAACCTGAGGGTCTTCTGGTGGCCGGTGACGTCGACACAGTGGAACTCGACCAAGGCAGGGCCGTGGGCTGTGCAACTCACCCGATAGGCAGAGTGGCGGTAAGATGCGATGTCGCTGAACCCCGCCCACCCCGATTCCCCCGGCATGGTCAGATCGCGATGAGCAGCGGACTTCACCTCCCATCGGTACACATGCGCGCCCTCCGTGCCCAGAACCGCGCGGATTTTGTCGTTCTCGATCCACTGTCTGCCCAAGTGATCGGTGCGCGTGCCGACGGCTTGAGGCATGGGCCCCGGCTGTCGCGAGAGTCCAAGATAGACATGCACCGAGGCTTGTTCGCCCTTCGGAAGGAGGTCGTCCAGGATCAGGGCGAGCCGGCTGGAGCCCCCCTGGCCGGGCGGGTCCAATTGGGCGAGCAATTCCCGCGGACTTCGCTTTCCGTCCAACAAGAAGGCCCGCATGGGCTTGCTCGCCAGGGCCGGGGGCACTCCGACCTCGATTTCAACAGGCAAATCAAAACGATCGGCCGCGCCAGCCTCGATAATCAGACCCAGCCGATGCGTCGCTCTCGCGTCCGCCCAAGGCAGTTCCGGCCCAAGCGGCGTTTCGAAGATCTGGCGGGGCTTGATCCGGCGCGCCAGAGGCTTGGGCAACGAAAGTCCAATCTTCTCCGGGGCAGGCAATCCACGCCCGGCAGCGGCCTCGACGCGGGCGGCAGCCACAGCGCGCAGGCGGGCGTCGTACTGCTCGACGGTGTTGGTGTAACGCCGCATGGTCCAATCGAGCGCATAAGGCTCGCTCTCGGCCAGCCAGAGGGACGCAAACGTCCGGCCCAGGGCCTCGTGCGCATCGCGATTCTTGCGAATGAGTCGCTCGACCGGCGCCAACTCCTCTGCGCCGGCATTGGCCGCGCAAGCCGTCTGGTACAACCGCGCCGCCTCGAGCCCATCGAGCATTCTCTGGCCGATCAACTCCATCCGCCGAGCCCCGAAAAGAAAGGCATCGAGCACCTGCTGATTGCACCGCGCTTCGGCCCGGCACCGTTCCAGGCACTCGATCGCGGGTCGCACGATCCCCAGCAGATTCGTAGCGTTCGATTCGATGGCTGCGGGTTGGGCTTTCGGGACAAAGTCGTCCTCCCAGAAGCGCGCGTTCATCATCCCCTTCATCGCGGGCAGGCGATGGGTCCGCGCCAAGAAGGCCACCGCCCGGCCGAAATGATCGCCCGCCTCGCCAAAGAGCACCGCGCCGACCCGGCGATTGAAACTCTCGATCGAGGTCGTGGAGCCGTTCCAGGCGCACTCGGCTGCCCAGGCATCCGCGTGCCACTTGACCGCATTGATCGCTTCGCCGTCGTCTTCCCAATCGGTGTTGAGCATGCCCAGCGCACCGTGTTTGACGCCGTCCCGGACGAAATGCTGGATGTTGGTTATCGCTACACCGAAGTCGGGCAGGATGCGGCTCCAGTTGTTCACGCCCGGGCAGACGAAGAACTCGTAGCCCGACTTCGCGAAGGGAATGATCTGATCTTCGAAGCTGGGGCGGGCATCGTAACCCCAAGTCAGCATCAGCGTGTCCTTGGGAATCTGTTCGAGCTGGTCCGGATGCTGCAGGATGATGTCGCCCCACATCATCATCCGCTTCGCGTACTTCTCCTTAAGCAAAGCGTGAACCCGTCGAATGTGGCGAACGTACACACCCCCGACCCCAATCTCCGATGCCAGGGTCTTCGACGGACCGGTGCCGAGCCCCCACGTCTCGTCGCAACAGACGTTGAACCACGGAAACGGCAGCAGCGGGCAGACCCCCGAGTAGAGGTCGTCCAGGAGCCCATACGTCTCCTCGCGCACCGGCGTGAGGACGTCGGCGGTCTCGCGCAACGCCGCGTACTCCGGATGCTTGAGAATGTGGCCGAAATGCCCGAACGACTGCTGATTGCCGAGGATGTCGATCTGAAGCGGTTTGGCGTAGGCCACCAGGGCCGACAGTTCGTCCGGCGTCAACGAACCGTCCGGCGGACCGATGCGCGGATGCTTCTCAAACGCATACTGGTACTCCATGTAGAAGGTCATCAGGTTGAACTTGAGAAAGGAACCGATCGACGCCTCGAATTGCAGCGTCTCGAGCCTCGAACTGGGCCCCCGCGTCATGTCGTCCTGAAAACACCGCCAGCGCAAAGAAGGCCAGTCGCGGATCGCCAGGCATGGCAGGACATTTCCTCGGCGGTTGGCGCGGATCAGTTGGCACAATGTCTGCAGACCGTAATGCAGGCCGGCTGCATCCGATGCTGCGCAGATCACCTCCCCGCTCCGCACATCGAGCGCGTAGGATTCCGGATGGTCGCCCAGCGAGGCGCCTCTCTGACCAACACGGTCCTCACCCTCCTGAACCAGCCCCGCCGTTTCCCCGCCCTGCCCTCCCGCGCCTCGCTCGGCAGAATCCTCGACCCCTTTGACGCGGCACAAGAACTTGACTTGTCTACCCCCCACTTCCCCGGTCGAGGATTCTGGTCCGGGCATCTCCCGAGTCCGCACCTGGACAGGTCCCAGCCCAGCCCGCCGCAGTTCCTCGTTCAACAGGCGCCCCAGCACCTCCGCTTGTGCCCCGGGGGCTTCGAGACGAAGTGCACGCCCCAGCGCAAACTCGCCGGCCAGCCGCCTGACCTCCTTCGGGAACGGAACCAGCCGCAGGTCATCGGCATCGCCAGCACTGGCCACGCCGGAGCAGGCCGCCAGCGCTACAAGAAGAGGCATCCAGGGGTGCATGCGGCACGATGAAACAACCGCAGGCATGCGGCTGGAAAGACCAAAATGGCGCCGAGTTCCCAGTCTCCGATGCCGAGTCGCGTACCCGTCGAATGCGTGGGGGACGCGCGGCGTACAGATGGGATGAACTATCCGGGCGGAAATGTGGAGTGTTCCGGCATCAAGCCTCGCAGGTCTGAGGCGAAGCCTCGCTAATTAATGTTATTTATGAATCGTTTCAGAGACAAACATAATAAGGTGTAGTTTTCACTTGACGCCGGCTCAGTCATGTGGCAGAAGGTTCAGAGTTGTTTGGCACCATGCGCATGTGCCTGGCAACCGAGTGGATAAACAGAGGTGCACGGTGCACAGTGCACACGACGAAAGGACACTGCATGACAAAAGCAGTTAAGGTAGCGGCGGCAACCGCCGCTCTTGTTAGTATCGGGGCAATGACCGCCAACGCTACGGTCACGGGCGGAGCGGGATCCGACGCGCCGTTGGCTGTCAGCTTCACATCAACAATCACGGACGACGGGGTTGGAGGGGCCGCCGCCAACGGTGGTGCAAACTGGACCGTGATGATCGGGTACACGCCTCTTGCTATATCCCCGTTTACAGGCGTTGTCACCGTGTTCGGCCAACATATGGTGAATCCACATGGGCCGCCGGAGTTGGCGCCTAATCCCAATGTGTTCAGTGCAGCGTGGCTGCTTCCCTCAGGCCCTCAATCGTACGGTGCCAGCCTGAGCCATCAGTCTGCGCACAATGATGTCTGGTCTGCAACGCTGACCCCATTGACGCCGCCGGGACCTGGGTTTGCCCAGTACACGGTTGGAGTTACCGGACAGCACATTCCCGAGCCGCATCAATATGCGCTCATGGCTGGCTTGGGCCTCCTGGCCTTCGGTGCTTACCGCAGGACTCGATCCTGAGTTGACCTTCGCGAATTCAGACCGCAGAGCGCTGGGATTCCCCAGCGCTTTTTTTCTGCCCGAACAACGCCCCTCTTGAGAAGTCAACCGCTCTGTGCGCTGACGGGGTGTGAGACACCCGAGTCGGAGGAGTGCGTTGTGGCTTCAGAGCGCCGGGGTGCCGCGGAGGCGGTAGAACCGCATGGCGTGGCCGCCGCCCGCGGTATCGAGGAAAACCGCTTTGCCAGCCTGATCGGCCTGTTGAATCCCAACCAGACTCCATGAGGGAGAAGCCGAAAGCGATTCCGTCAATTCTAGATGACAAATCCAACCCGAGGGGGCGTTCCCAGTGATTGTCGATGTGCCCGGTGTGTT
>DAOOQY010000354.1:0-5218 GCA_035389025.1 Verrucomicrobiota bacterium | reverse complement strand
CTGGAGAACCGTGTTGCCCGTGATGCCGCGCGCCGCGGTGTCCAGCGGGCGTTGGCAGCCCTTGAGCACGATCTCGTACTCGCCGTCGCCGTCCAGATCGCCCGCCGACCCGTCGACCGCCCGTGTCCCAGGCGGCAGCTTGAGCGGGATCTCGAAATACGGCCGGGGCGCCGACTCGCCCCGGATCGTGTGGAGGAAGGGTCTACTCATCTCCCCTTCCTCACCGTCGACGACCGGGCGCACGAAATAACTGTGATCCCGCGTCAGATCCACGCCCGTGTCCTGAAAGAACGTCGCGGTCGGAAGCGGGTCGCCATTGAGCTTCAAGGGCGGGGCACTTCCGGTGACCCGGTAAACGTTGAACGCCGTGTGGTCCGGATCGACACCCAGCAGCCGCCAGCTCACGGAGACGCGTCCCTCGCCCTGGTTTATGGCGACGACCCCGCGCCCGAGATTCTCCATCTGCCGAGGCGGGTTCGCTGCGCTGAGCGACAACGCCACCCCGATCGCACAGGCCGCATCGAGGATGCGTTGCGCCCGACTTGCCAAGAACCCCTTTCGCATAAGCTTTGGACGTTGAGCGTTGAGCGTTGAGCGTTGAGTGTTTCCGGTTCCCGGTCCCCATACGCATTGGGGCGTTGACTGTCAACGCTCTCTCTGGTGCGCGTTGAGCGCTGTGTCAATGTGCGGGACCGACCGGTCTTTCTGAACTTGAGTGCCCGCTTCCGTTCGACTAGAATCCTTGACCGATGAAACATGCTGCAGACAAGTCAAGTTTCTGTGCTGCGTTGATGGGGTCAAGGATTCTAATCGCAATTGCATGACACTATGCGCACTCACTCAGTCTCGCGTCGCTCGGGCAGTCATCGGGTGTCCGCGTTCACCTTGATCGAACTCCTGGTCGTAATCGCCATCATCGCGATCCTCGCAGGCCTCCTGCTCCCAGCGCTCTCGAAGGCCAAACAGAAGGGCCAGGGCATCGCTTGCATGAACCACACCAAACAACTGGGGTTGGCTTGGATCATGTATGCCGATGAGAACAACGACAAACTGGTCATCAACACCACCATCGACCTCACGCAAGCCAGTCGCACGAACAACTGGGTCGCGAATGTAATGGGGCACAGCCCGCAGGAAGACACCAATACGGTTTATCTCACGCAGGGATTGCTGGCCCCCTACGTCGCCAAGGCGACCGGCATCTACCGCTGCCCCGCCGATCGCAGCCTGAGCGGCCCCCTCCCGGATGGCCGGCGCCTGCCGCGCGTCCGCAGCGTCTCCATGAACGCGTTCGTCGGCCCTTTCGACAAGTCCAACCAACCCCTCATCTCGGGTTGGGCGCAGTTCATCCGAATGTCCGACATGCCGAGTCCGTCGAGCATCTTCGTCTTCCTCGACGAGCATCCCAACTCGATCAACGATGGGTGGTATGTATTCTGCAACAACGGTCCCGACGGGAACCTCTGGAGCGACATGCCCGCCAGCTATCACAACGGGGCGGCGGGTTTTGCTTTTGCCGACGGCCATTCCGAGATCAAACGGTGGCTGGCGGAGGTCACGAAGCGCGCCCGTTGGTCCGCTTGGCCGATTCCGACCGGCACCGACCGCCGGGACTTCCTCTGGGTCTCCGAACGGGCGACCTTCCGACGCTAGCCCGCATTTCTCACCAACGTCTGAAGAACGCGGAGCCTTATGAAACACCCGGGCTAAGCGTTTGCCCGACGAATTCCAGGATTCCGGGACCGACCCCATCACGTGGAAACGGCTTGAAGAGACTCTTCGAAAGAGTCACTTTGTGCATATGAAAACCGTCGGGCTCAAGGAACTGCATGATGCCACGGGCGCCATCGTGCGCGGGGTCGTCGATCGCGCCGAAGAGATCGTCATCCTCGACCGCGGGCGCAAGGTGGCCAGACTCATCCCTTACACGCCGCCGCCGGAACCCTCCTGGCGCGAGATCATGCGCGAGGTTTGGAACAGGCCGCGCCCAGAAGAGACGGTCCCCAACCCGATCATCGCGGAAAGGAGGCGCCGCACTCATGTCCATCGTGTACGCCGATAGCAGCGTTCTCTTTGCCTGGTTCTACTTGCCCGACGAGTTTAACGCTGTCGTCACCCCTTGGCTGCGGAACCGCGGCGCGGATTTTCTATCCAACGAAGTTCTCCGTCTCGAACTGCGCCACAATATCCGCCTGGTGCGGGGCAATCCGGACGGGGAAACGGCTTGGCGGGCGCTTCAGGTTGCCGAAAGAAGCGCGGCGCGGTTGCGGCATGACCACATTGACTTGGAGAGGACCTTCGCCCAAGCCGATGCTCTGAGCCGGCGGTTGGGCCAGGCTCACCCCTGCGGCGCCATGGACGTGTTTCACGTGGCGGCGGCGCTCGCGCAGGAGGCCCCCTTGTTTCTGACCTGCGATGCGATGCAGGCCGACTTTGCCCGAGCGGCGAGCTTGCAGGTCCACGGCTTCACCGAGTGAGGATGCTCCAGAGGAGGCAAGGCAGCCCGGTCCGTGCGGTCGCTGGTCTTGACGCCGTGGCGCCGGCTCATGAACGTGAACGGGTCATGAACGGGTCAGTTCTTGATATTGGCGTATCAGGGTGAACGGCGGGCGGCTCTTGGTCAGCTTATCGTCAGGGCCACAGTCAATGGGGTTTGCTCAGGATGCCTTGGCTGACTGTTAGATTGCGGCGGTGGCGTTGCGCCGCGGTGCCCAGGTTGCCACGGGCAATGCCGCCGACGTTGCTGCGTTTCGGGCTCACGGACTGGTGCTCGCCTGAGCGAGGGAAGGCCTCGGCCGAAGCGCAGAGACAATGGAGGCAATCGAAATCCAGAACACCCGCGCTTCACCGGACGCGGCGCGCCTCAGACCTGCTCGACTTGAAGGTGGGTCCCAAGGACCTTGCGCATCGCCTCGAAGTGAGCGTCGCGGCAGACGACCGGCGCCTCGACCCGCATCGCAACGGTGGCTACGAAGAGGTCATTGCGCGGGATGGTCAATCCCTTGGCCCGAAACGCGCGTTCGAGTGAGGCCGCTTCCGCCCAATCCTCCGGCTCGAACGGCACGTGCCGGCTGAACTCAAAAACCAGCTCGAGGTCGGCCTCCTCCTCGGGCCTCACCCCGCTGAGCAGCTCAAAACGAATCGGGCAGGTGTACGCCGCCAGATCAGTTTCGAGCAACCGTGCCACCGCCTCTTTGACCTTCGCCTCGCCTTTCCTGCGCAAGAACTCGACCCACGCTGACGTGTCAACGAGCCTCATACACATCCTGCGCCTCCAACTGCTCGTTGGTCAGCGCGTAATCCGTCCTTCCCGACAACACCCGCGCGATGAACTGCTGTCTCTGCCGTTGCCGGATGAACTCCGACAACGCCTGGGCGATCGCCGGGGACTTCTTCTTCTTCCCAGTGATTTTCTGAATCTGTTTCAGTTCGTTTGCATCAACGTCTATGGTGATTCGCATACGTTGTGAACGGAATATGATGCTCTAGAAACCAGGAGCAAGCCGAATGTCCGTGAAGAGGCCAAATCGCTGAGGCCACGGATTTCACGCACCATGCGGCTGACCCTCGCCCTGGCAAGTTCAAATGCCCGAGCGGGAGCCAGCAAGCGGAAGGCGGTTTGAGAGAGGCGGAGGTCGCAGCGACAGCGGAGACCTCCGGGAAGGCGAGGTAAAGGCAAAGCACCCCGGAGCGGGTGTCCGAATCCCCGGAATCTGCCCCCGCCCACACAGAGCGCCGGTCCCTTTGTCAGCGATGACGACCGAGCCGGAGGTTCCGCTTCGGCCCCAGTCTGTCGCTACCGACAACCGAGCGCGCAATCGCAGACAGACGGCGCCCCATTCACCA
The DNA here is from genome assembly GCA_035389025.1 of Verrucomicrobiota bacterium. Lineage (GTDB taxonomy): Bacteria > Verrucomicrobiota > Verrucomicrobiia > Limisphaerales > J093 > MWFF01. The sequence continues at coordinate 1,372 of DAOOQY010000354.1, read as the reverse complement.
GGTGACATGACGAAGAACCGACCACTCTGTTGTAGACGCACTTTGAGGATGGATGCTCCTCACCGTTTGACACGTGCGATCATGGTCGCCCCGCGACGTTTGCCTGACGCATTCCAGGATTCCGGGACCCCATCACGCGACCTCGGTCGCTCAAGCCGCTCAATCGGTGCCGGCGACTCGGTCATTCCTGCCGGCACTCGTGCGCAGGCCAGCGCGGTTCCCACCGGTTGTGACCACTCGAACCAACCCGAGCAACGGACATCCCGCCGCTCCGTGAGTTCTCCGCAGCCGGCCGGCTCCTTCGTGTCCGCTTGTGGCCTGATGACCGGCCGCCTTCGACGCCGTTGGTCGCACTTGCCAAGGGCGGGTTTACAGCAGAAAGGCGGACGCTGTGTCAATCTTTCGGACTGACCCGTTTTCGTGCTCCCGATCAGGAATTTTCGCTGGTCGGCGGACGCTTGCTTTCGTAGAAAGAAGGGCATGACGAACGACTCTGGCCCATCGGCTGCTCCAGAGCCTGCTGGCGACAAGCTTGTCGATCTTCGTCAACTCGCAGACGCTGGCGACACGAAAGCGCAATTCAAGTTGGGTCAACGCTACGCCGCCGGTGATGGTGTGCAGCAGGATTCTGACGAGGCGGCGAAGTGGTATCGCAAGGCGGCTGAACAAGGGCTTGCGGGTGCCCAGAACAACCTTGGCGTGCTGTACTGCGATGGCGAAGGCGTGCCCAAGGATCTGCTGGAGGCGGCGAAGTGGTTTCGCAGAGCAGCTGAGCAAGGCAGTTCCACGGCCCAGCTTAACCTCGCCCAGATGTACGAGGCGGGTGAGGGCTTGCCCAAGGACGCGATGGAAGCAGCGAAGTGGTACCTAGAAGCGGCCGAGCAAGGTAGCCCGAAGGCTCAGTGCCGATTCGCTATGATGTGCCTGAGGAGTGAGGTGACTCACAAAGACGAAAAGGAAGCCTACAGGTGGCTACGCAAGGCGGCCGAAAGCGGCCATGCGGAAGCGCAGCTCGAATTAGGGCGGATGTATGTCCAAGGGCATGCTGTCCCGCAGGACTGGGCTAAAGCGGCCGCCTGGTATCGCAAAGCGTGCGATCAGGGGCCGAGCGAAGTCTATTTGGAAGCAAAGACAGGCCTCGCCGCGATGCAACTCCAGGGAGAATGCATTCCAGAGCATTCCAATGCCAGAGGCTCCTACTTGCTGGCGGTCCAAGGCATCGCTTCTGGGGCCCGTGACATGGGTCTTTGGTTCGAGCATGGATTTTACGGTCTCCCAAGAGACTTGCTCCAAGCCGTGAAGTGGTATCGTTTAGCCTTCGACGCAGGCGACATCATTTCCGCGCGTCGTCTGGCGAAATGCTATGAGAATG
>DAOOQY010000353.1:0-5221 GCA_035389025.1 Verrucomicrobiota bacterium | reverse complement strand
GAATCGCTCATCCGGCGCTACGAAGCCGAAATCCAGTACCTCACTCCGCCGCCCCCCGCCACCAACGCCCCGCCGCCGGCGTCGAAAGGCGCGGCGCCGGCCAAACCGAAATGAACTCGCGCCCGACGCTGTGGCCCTTGCTGGTCGACCTCCGCCAACAATTCCCGCCCTCGAAAACTCTCGACCTGGACCGGGTCGTCCGGGAGGCCACTGGCGCAGTTGTCCAGCACCTCGAACCCGGCGCGCGCGTGGCCGTCGCGGTCGGCAGCCGCGGCATCGCCAATCTCCAGACAATCGTGCGCGCGGCGGTGCGCGCGCTCGAAGCGGCCGGCGCCCGCCCGTTCATACTCCCCGCAATGGGCAGCCACGGCGGCGGCACGTCCGAAGGGCAGGTCGCTCTGCTGGCGGATTACGGGATTACGGAATCGGCGGTGGGTGTTCCGATTCGCCCCTCGATGGAGGTCCAGACTGTCGGCAGCGCGATACCCGGTTTCGATCTGTGTGTCAGCCGCGAGGCGCTGTCGGCCGACGGCGTGCTCCTTATCAACCGGATCAAACCCCACACCGACTTCGCCGGATCGGTCGGGAGCGGATTGCTCAAGATGCTGGTGGTGGGTCTGGGCAAACGGGCCGGAGCGGCCCAGTTCCACGCAGCCGCGTGCAGGCTGGGATACGAGCGCGTCCTCCGCGCCCACAGCCGGGCGCTGCTCGAGACCGTTCGCGTGATCGGTGGCCTGGCCATCCTCGAAGACCAGCGACACCAAACGGCCCGCATTGACGCGATCCGCCCCTCGGACATCGAAGCGCGAGAACCCCTGCTCTGCGACGAGGCCAGGGCCATGATCCCCACGTTGCCATTCGACGACATCGATCTGCTGATTGTGGACCGCATGGGGAAGAACCTGAGCGGAACCGGCATGGACCCGCTGGTCATCGGACGCTCGATCCACGGCTATTCGCTGGCCGAGGAGGCACCCCGAACCGGGCCCCGCATCCGGCGCCTGTTCGTGCGCGACCTGACGCCCGAAAGCCATGGCAACGCCATCGGAATCGGGTTGGCGGACTTCACCACCACGCGCCTGGTTCAGGCCATGGACCGGGGGCTCACCACGGTGAATTCGCTGACGGCACTTTCGCTGCAAGGAGCCAAAATCCCCCTCCATTTCCAGACCGACCTCGAGGTCCTCGAAAAGGCTGTCGCAACGCTCGGGCTGGCAAGCGTGCAGCACGCCCGCATCGTGCGCATCCTCGACACCCTCCACCTCGAGCACCTGCAGGTCTCAGTCCCGCTCACCCGCGAAATCGAAGGCCGGCCAGGCATCGAGACGATCGGAGGCCCGCATCCATTCGAGTTCGACCCCGCAGGGAATCTCGCGGGTTAGCCCTTCTTCCTTCCGTGGGTCTCACGGAATGGGATGGGTCTTGGCCCCGGCACACCCCCGTCCAACTGCTTCACCAGCCACTCCAATCCGGCCAGGTTGTCGGCCAATCGTTCCTCGGCATCTTCGTCCGTGTGGTTCAGGATGCCGACCGGCCCGCGCCAACCGCTGTCGCGGATCGTCTTGAGCAGGGAAAGGTCCAGGTCACCCTGGCCGAGCGGCAGAATCTTCTTTCCGACGGCGTCGCCACCGCGCGCCATGCCGTTGAGGTTGAGGGCCAGCAGATGCGGTTTCATCCGCTCGAGCAGGGCCGGAAAACGGTCGAGGTGCTCGTGGCCGTGGTGCAGGTTGTAGACGATCCCGACGTTTGTGACGCCCTGGGCGCGCAGGCGCTCGATGATGGCGATCTGGTTCTCCGGTTCGCCGAACCAGCCGCCATGATTGTAGAGCGCCACCGTGCACCCAATCCGCCCGGCGGCCTCGGCGATCGATCGCACCCGCCGGGCCTCGTCCTCGACTCGGGCGCGCTCGGCCTCCGCCCCGCTCACCGCTTCCCCGCCGCCCGTCACCCAGAGCTGCGCCTTGATGTCGTGGCGTCGCAGGACCTCGAGAATGAGCCGCGCCTCATCGTTCATGGCGGTTGGGAACCACCAGGCGAGAAGTCGGACATTCCGCTGCTTGAGCGCCTCCATTTCGGCATCGAAGGTCGGAATGTGCTCGGCCCGATAGTCGTAGGCGAACAGGCGCAGTCCCAACCGATCGAGCATGGCGGCGCGCTCGGTCGGACCCCGCTTGAGGGCGTCGAAAGGCACAATGCACCATGCGACGAGATTCGTGCGGGCGAAGAGTTGGTAATCCTGGGCCAAGGCTGCGAAGGCGCCCAACCAGAGGCCCAGGAGACCCAGACGCCAGCTTCGGAGAGGATTCATTGGCACAATCTCAAGCGGTCGCAGGCGCCGGCGCGGTCAGGCCGGGCGGAAGCTTGGGCGGGACCGGTTTGGCGATCTCGGGCAGCGGCGTTGCCGCCTGCGCGCCGGTGGGAGGCCCGGTCTGAGGCGCGGGAGGCGGCGGGGTGAGGCGCCCCGTACGGACGATTTCCTCGACCTGGGCGCCTTCGAGCGTCTCGTATTCGAGCAGCGAGTTGGCGATCAACTCGAGCTTGTCGCGGTTGCCGTGAATGATCTGGCGAGCCCGCTCGTAGCACTCGTTGGTGATCCGTTTCACTTCCGCATCGATGTCGCGGGCCGTCTCCTCGCTGTAATCCTTGCCCCGCACCATGTCGCGTCCGAGGAAGATGTACTCGTTGTCGTCGCCGTATTGGACCATCCCCAGCTTCTCGCTCATGCCGAAACTGCAGACCATCGACCGCGCCATTTGGGTGGCCTGCTGGATATCGCCGGCCGCCCCGGTCGAAAAGTCGCCCGAGATGATCTCCTCGGCGATGCGCCCGCCCATCGTGACCGTGATCAAATCGAGCATCTCCTTGCGTCCGCGATTGAGGATGTCGTCTTTCGGGAGGTACATCGTCGCGCCGAGCGCCTGGCCGCGCGGGATGATGGTCACCTTGTGCAAGGGGTGGGTGTGTTCGAGCAGCACGTTCACAAGGGCGTGCCCGGCCTCGTGCCACGCAGTGAACCGCTTCTGCTCCTCGGTCATCGCCAGGCTGCGCCGCTCGCGTCCCCAGCGCACCTTGTCGCGTGCCTCCTCCAACTCGGCCAGTGTGATCGCCTTCTTGTTGAAACGCGCCGCCAGCAGGGCCGCCTCGTTCAACAGATTCGCCAGCTCAGCGCCCGAGAACCCCGGCGTCCCGCGCGCGATCACCGACAAGTCCACGTCCGGCGCCAGTTTCACGTTCTTCGCGTGCACTTTCAGGATCGCTTCGCGCCCGCGCACATCCGGCAGATTCACCGTGATCTGCCGGTCGAAACGCCCGGGACGCAGCAGCGCCGGATCGAGAACGTCCGGGCGATTCGTGGCGGCAATGATGATGATGCCGTCGGTGGTGTCGAACCCGTCCATCTCGACCAGGAGCGCGTTGAGCGTCTGCTCCCGCTCGTCATTCCCGCCGCCCAGCCCGTGCCCACGGCTCCGGCCCACGGCGTCGATCTCGTCGATGAAAACCAGGCAGGGCGTGTTCTTGCGCGCCTGCTCGAACATGTCGCGCACACGGCTCGCTCCCACACCGACGAACATCTCGACAAAATCCGATCCGCTGATGCTGAAGAACGAGGCGTCCGCCTCGCCGGCAATCGCTCGAGCCAGCAGCGTCTTGCCCGTCCCCGGCGGCCCCACCATCAGGATGCCCTTCGGTATGCGGCCCCCGAGCTTCTGGAACTTCTTCGGGTCCTTGAGGAATTCAACCAGTTCGGACACCTCATCCTTCGCTTCCTCGATGCCCGCCACATCCTTGAATGTCGTGCGGTTCTTCTCCTTGTTCAGCAGCCGCGCCTTGCTCTTGCCGAAGCTCAACGCCCCTTTGCCCGCCATCTTGATCTGCCGGATCAGGAAGAAGTAGACCAGGGCGGCGATCAGCACAAACGGGAGTATGCCGTAGAACAGGTTCACCAACATGGTGTTCGGCTCGGCTACCTTGAACTTGCCCGTGCGGAGCAACTGGTCCTCGAGAGCCTCCGACAGACGCGTCTCCACCTTGAACGGCACAGGCTCGGCCGTCTTGCTCTCCCCGGAATCGACGTACTTGCCGGTGATCTCCCGCCGCAACGATTGCGGATTGTAGTAAATGGTCGCTTCTTGAATCAGATCGTTCTCGACCAGATTCAGAAACTCGAGGTGATTCAACTCCCTGAACCGCGATTCCGTGCGGTCTTTGAAGAAAACCAACAGCGGTATTAACGTCAGTATGGCCAGCCAAAGAAGCCACGTGCGCGGAGGAACGCGCGGGTCATGCCCGCGTTTCTCCTTCGGCCCCGGCTCGTTGCGCTTGTCGTCGCTCACATCGTCGCTCTTCAATGAGTCCTAGCCTACCATTGGCCTTCCGCCGCTGCAACCGTTTGACGCGCTGTTTGACGCGTCGGTCAACCCTCCCGGCCCCAACGCCATTCAAGCCACCTTCTCGTCTCCGGCCTGATTCTGAAGCTCTCGGCCATCCGCAGCCCCTCCACCCAAAATAGCTCCCCCCCCACCGTCAGCGCGATCACCCGCCGATGCCTTTCGGCTCGAGGCACCCCGGCGTTGACAAACAAATCCTGCAGCTTCACGGCGGCTTCCTGTCCGATCGGACAGAACCGGTCGCCCGGTTGCCAGTGCCGCAGCATAATGGCCGATCCGACCCGATCCGCGTCGAAACACTCCCTGTGCGCGCGCCGGGCCACTCTCTCCCTGCCGCGCCGCCTCACGATCCGCCACGCCACCGTCATTCCGCCAAAAACAACCCTCCCCGAGTCCCCGTCTAATCGCACCGAATGCCGTTCCCCGCAAAACCGCACCCCGGCAGTCGTTTCGACTTCAACATGCCTCCGAACATCGCTCCGAACAGTCAAGCCCGGACCGATCATCCGGGACACGCCCGGCTCCGTTCGGAGAGCCTCGACCAACTCGAACTCCGGCTCGATGCCGGACTCGATCAACTGCTGGACCAGGATACGGCGTTGGACGGCCATATGCAGCGCGCCGAACGCCGCCCGGCGCCGCGCCCCCCGCCACCTGCGAGCCAGATCGTTGACCAGGTCGGCCTCCGCGCCAACAAGCGCCGCCGTTCTCGCCACCGTGGCCGCCAACCCGCGTCCGACACGCCGCCTCAGCTTCGGAACGATCTCGATCCGAAGCCAGTTCCGACTCATGTCGGCGCACGCATTGGTCCGATCTTCGCGCCAGGACACATC
>DAOOQY010000352.1:3144-5221 GCA_035389025.1 Verrucomicrobiota bacterium | reverse complement strand
GTCTTCCTGCCGGATGGCTGTGCCCGCCTTGACTTGGGGCGTGTGCCGTCCGACAAACGGCTTCTCCGCGTTCATGGAGACACCGTCGGCCGCGCCAACGATGCGCCAGGGCGAGGCCCCGACCACCGGGAAGGCCGAATCGCGCAACGAGCGGTACGGGCGATAGTCGGCGGTGATGGGGAAATAGAACTTCCTGTCTTCGAGCATCTCGGCCCAAATCCCTCCGTAAATGCAGCGTCCCAGATGTTCGATGAACTGGCTGTAGATGTCGGGAGAAAGCGGTTCCCGGACCTGGCCGGCATCGACGGTGATCTGGGGAGCGGGGGGATCCCGGCGGCTCAATTGGGCCAATTCGAGATCGTCATACCAGGCCTTGCCTGTGGCCCGGCCCCAGCCGCCCAGCAGACAGTTGATCTGGAGGACGTTTTGGTCTTCGACGTCGAACTCGACCTCGACGTGCGTCCAGTCCGTCGTTCCCGTTACGGCCTTTGTGGCCACGGTCTGGATTTCGTGCACGTTGAACAGTGCGCCTCGCCCATCCGTTGGCCGCACATCGTCCGTCTTGATCCAGCCCGAGAGGCGATAGCGGCTGAACGGCTCGACCGGGACCGAGGCGCTCCACGAGATGTCGGCCCCCGCGTCCGACGACAACATGATGCTGCGGCTGCCGGTGCGGGCTGCGTCCGCCACCCGACCGGTTCCTTCGCCGCCCCAGACCTGCTGCCGCCAGCCCCTCGGACGCCCGCCCTGCTGCTCCTCGAAGGAGTTGTTCGGGATCGGATTGCCCGCAGCCGCGACCTGTGGATGCACGAAGAAAAAGACCAGAGCGGACCAGAGAAGACGGTTCAGTGTGTTCATATTCGGTGATTTGGTCTTGGGTGACGGGTCTGTTTTTCCAGACAGTAGCTGGACTTCACGGGTGAATTCAAGGCTGCCTGCGCCAAATCTCGTGTCGCGATCGCGACACGAAATCCGGCTTTCGCTCTGGTCTTGGCCTGCTGGCTACCCCCCCCCGCGATCGCCTCGCGAGTGCACGGCGCAGTCAGGCCTCGCCGGATGACTGCTGTGCGGGTTGGGAAAGCTTGTCATTGTCGTGGGAAGTCCCTCAGCAGGGCTGCCGTTGCGGCTGTCATGCCCTGGCCGTAGCGGGCGCCATCGAGGACCTTGAAGCGACGCACTGTCTTCGAATCCGGTCCCGAGCCGTAACGGACTTCGGCGTTGTCGCTGATGCTCAAGTCGACATCCTCGAACGCGAAGAGAAGGCCGGAGGGCAAGGGCTGGGCCGGCCGGGATGGGACATCGAGGAATCGGACGCCGGCGTCAGGCTCGAAGGCCACCCCTCGCCCCGCGAGCGTAACGAACACAGCCGCACACCAGAGATTGCGCTTCATGTCGAACAGTTTGGCCCGGCGGGCGGGGTCGGGTGACTGTTCGAGGAAGGCCAGCGGATCGGACGCCCCCTTTTCGAGCGCGTAGAGGCAATACTGCACCAGGGCAACCGGCGCCTGGCCCAGCAGGTCGGCGTGACTCGCCTGCCAGAACGACGCGCGACCCCGGTTTTTCCATGGCCCGCCATCGAAGCACGGCACCCAATCGATCGGCAGGCCGGATCGCATGAGTGCGATGAAGGCCTGGGGATCGAGTCCGACATTATGCTCCCGGAAATCGGCCTTTGACGCTTCGCCAATGAAGCACAAGACCCTGCCGACCTTTCGACGACAGAGCGCGGGGTGTCGGTTGAATGCAGCCACGATGTCTCGCGCGCTGCCGACGGTCACGAGCGCGACCGGTTGGGGCGAGGCTTCGAGAGTATCGAGAATCAGCCGCACGCCCTCCTGTCCATCGGCGTCCTGATCCAGAGCCTTGTCGTCGGGCGATCTCAGCTTGTTCGGCAGACCGATCGCCACTGGGACCCGGCGCCCGGTGAGCCGGTTGAGTTGAGACACGGGGATGCGCCCGGGCCGGTGCCTTTGCATGGCGCCTTGATCGAGGACAATGCCCTCGATGTTAATGCCGGGGACGGCATAGAGCACGGCCAGGTCGAAATGATCGTCCGGGTCGTCGTGCGGATGGAAGA
>DAOOQY010000352.1:0-3044 GCA_035389025.1 Verrucomicrobiota bacterium | reverse complement strand
GCATAGAGCACGGCCAGGTCGAAATGATCGTCCGGGTCGTCGTGCGGATGGAAGAGATCGGTCGAGTAAAGAACGGGTTGGGCGCCGCGACTCCAGAGAGGGAGCATGACAATCGCCAGGACGACGACAAGCCATCGCCACACCGTCGCGACGCCGCGGTCAATGGCGGGTGGTTGTGTCGCGATCGACAGCGCCGCCTTCTCCTGGCGCATTCCATTGATCGAATTGGGGGAGACGGATTGGGATCGTCTCAGTTGCAGGTTACCTTGAGAAGAGGCGTTCGCTCGGCAGTCTTTGTCGCTGCCTTTGTCGCAACCTCCGTCGCAACCTTTGTCGCAAGGCGGTGTGGCGGTCGACAAGGGTGCCGACGGGGGTGGCAACAACGGTGGTGTCGTTGCGCCCTCCACGTTCATTTGATGTGGTTTGCCGGAATGGCACGGGGGAGTCATGGGTGCTTGTTTTCGCTCGATCCGGCTTCAGACAGCTTTGTCTTCCTTGGGGCGGTGATCGCTCCTTTCGTCCGGCCCGGTCTGTGGACAGGCCGGGCCGAGTTGTCCGACGAGCCGGGTGATGACATTCACGGCGGCGGAGACGCCGCGCTTGGCGGCGTGGGAGAGGGGGTGTCCGAGTTCGGTGGTCTCGACCTGCACCTTGACCATCCAAGCCGATGGGCTTGCGCCAAACACCGCCTGGCAAAGGGCGAGCAGTGACTCGGGATCTCCCAGATGCCCGAGGGGCTGTCGCAAATCAAGGGGCTGGCAGGGGGCGACCTCGACTTGTCCAGCCGGGCCGTCGAGAGCGGCATCGACGAAGATCGCGGTCGACGCTTGCGACACGAGTTCCGCGAGTTCGGGGGTCAGTTGCGTGAGGGCGAGGACTTGTGTGTCCGGCAGGCGCAATTCGGCCAGAGCCCGGGCGACCAGGGGGCCGACGGCGTCGTCGCCGCGCAACTCATTGCCATAGCCGATCAGGAGTATCATGGCTGCGATGGTGGGTCCGATGCGGGCGCGATGGCGGTTTGAGGTTTTGTTGTGAGGCTTTCGATATGGCGCACGAGGTCGGCCAGGGCCTCGTAGCGGTCCAAGCGCACGCCGGCCGCGCCTCCGCCCGGATGCGCCTCGACGAACTCCGTCTCGGGCGCCAGGCCGAACCGCCGGTAGAACGCAAGGCGGATGAACTGCTTGACTTCCCGCACGTCCGCCTTCTCCCGGTCGACATGGACCTGGAAGAAATCGCCCTGTCCCGCGGCATTGACGCGCACGGCGACGGCGTTCGCGCCGAACGCGCGTTTGAGCATGGCTTCTGCGAGGTCGATAAGCGCGAGGCCGCGAAAGAAGTTCGATCCTTCCAGCCTGTGGAACTCGGGCGGGTCCGGCGCCGCAAGCGCCGCATCGTCCAGTCCGCGGTTGAAATCGAAGGGGGTGGCGCCGAACCGGTCGAGCCAGAGATCGAGCAAGGCGGGGCCAGTGGCGCCCGCTTCCCAGGGCAATGAGGATTCCATGGCCTCACGCGTCGGGAGGACTTGCGGATCGATGTCGACGCACCGGTCGCCCCGCTGCGATGCGCTGACGCAGGCGATCCACTCGTCGGGGTGATGGATCAGGCGGAAGTTCTTGGCCGTCTCGCCGAAGAGATACGCCATTGTCGCCCGCAACGGCAGCCCCTCGTCCGCGACGATTTCGCCCGAGGCGGTCGCGCGGCGCAGCACGGGATCGCGCCATCCTGCGAGGAGCGATGCCAGATGCGTCTGGAACCGATCCTGTGCCGCGGGGGCGGGAACGCGCTCGACCCGGGCCAGTTCGTCGATGAACCAGGCGCGGCGTGTTTGGAGTTGCTCTTCGAGTTCCGCCTGCCGGATGTGCAGCGGGAGTTGAAGAAGAACCGAGGCGATCCAGCGCGCGCCGTCCCGGCTCAGTGCGCCGTTCCGAACCAGTTCCTCCTGGATGAACTGGAAAAAGTCGCGGTCGAGGGGCAACCGCGTCCAGAGGGCTGCGATTTCAGCGGCTTTGCCTGTCATCTTGCGCATTTCCTGGGCGGTGAGGCGGCCGGGAGCGGGGGCCTCGGCATAGGCGCCCCATGCCCAGCGCCACGCCTCGCGGTCCCGGGCGACGCTCGATGGAAACAGGATGTGAATGCGCTCGGTCGGCACGGGAAAGACGCCGAATGTGCGGTAGTGATCGCGCGGATTGGACGAGATCAGAGTTCCCGAGCCGGCTTTGCCCGTCTGTTCGGTGGCCTGGTCGAGCGAGCCGGCTCTCACCCCGGTTCCGTACTCGGCTTGGCAGGCCAGACGGACCAGCGTCTCGGGCGCAATGGCGAGACCATAGAGCGCGTTGAGGGCGTTGAGTGTGGCCACCGTGAGGGCGGATGAACTCGAGAAACCTCCTTCCGGGATGCTGCCGGTCGAGGCGATGCGCAAACCCCGGAAGCCGGCTTGGCCCAGGCTGGACTGAACCCGAGTGCCGGCCTCCTCGGTCCGCAGAGTGCGGAGGGAAGCGAGGGCGTTGGCGACAAGAGGCCAGGGGCGGCGCAGGTTGGCGCCGACCCACCGCGCGGGAGGCGGCACGATCTCGCCGCGCGCGCGAAGCTGCTGCACTTCGCCATCGGTGAGATAGCCCTGCAACCGGAGCAGCGTCTCGCTCATGCGGGTCCCAAAAGCCTCATAGGTGTTCGGATCGATCACGTCCTGGCCCGGGTACATCGCATCGAGATCGGCCGCCACTGAATCGAAGCGCTCCCGATACCTCGATTCGATCGGATGGAGGCGGATGGACCCGTCGCTCGAGGTCTGAACCAGCATGACGATCTGCTCCGAGCCGTCGGGGTGTCCGGCGCCGATGGGCATCTGCCATGCCGGCCCGAAGAATCGGGCCATGTCCGGATGCATGAAGGCAATGCGCAGCCGGCCGCCCGCAACGCCGATCGCCACCGGACGGTCCGGGGCGAACCCGAGGTCTTCCCGGGCCGCGAAATCGAGCAGCGCTTGGATTTGGCGCGCGATGGCGGCGGCCTGTACGGGCGGGCGATCGGCGGTCAGAGCGCGC
>DAOOQY010000351.1:0-5224 GCA_035389025.1 Verrucomicrobiota bacterium | reverse complement strand
GCGGTGGCGGCGATCGCGTCGGCGGCATCGTCTTCAACGAGGCGGACGTGGCGCATCTGGCCCCGCATCGCAGTCAGACCCAGGTGCTGCGCCTGCTCGAGGCGGTGGCGCGCTTCAACCAGGCGCTCGCCTCCGGCGGGCCGGCGTCCGGCGCCGTCACGCTTGACCACGCCCTGGAAGCAGCCTGGCGCCGCGCCACCCACGATCACCTGGTCGTGCTGATCAGCGATCTGGCCGGCGCGGGCGACCAGACCCGGCGGCTTGCGACGGAGCTTGCCGCCCACAACGACCTTCTGGTGATTGCGATTTACGATCCGCTCGGCGCCTGCCTCGAGCCTCTGCCCGGCATGTGGGCGGACGCGGACGGCGAACGCGTCGCCCTCCCTCTCGAGGCTGGCTTTCGCGCAGCGTTTCGGCGCACATTCACCCAGGCGCTCGACCGATGGCGAGAGGTTTTCCAGGCCTTGCGCATTCCCGTCCTGCCGCTCTCGAACGCCGAGTCGCCCGCGGATCAATTGCGCGCCCTGATCGGCCAACACCCCGTCCCGCAATGAACGAAGGCGCCCTCACAAGCCTCGACGGGCTAAACGACCTCGCGCTGCCGCCCGACGTTTCGTGGTGGCCGCTTGCGCCCGGCTGGTATGTCGTGTCGGCGCTTCTGGTCCCAATCCTCGTTGTGATTGTGGCCCGGCTGGTATCCCGGCGGCGCGCCCAGGCTTATCGCCGGGCCGCCCTGCGCGCGTTGCGCTCGATCGAGGACGTCGCCGGCATTGCCGTTCTGCTCCGCCGCACGGCGCTTGCCTTCGCACCCCGCGAGGCGATTGCCGAGAAGACAGGCGCGGCCTGGCTCAATTGGCTGGCTGCGCGGTGTCCGGACCCGATGCCAGACACGGTGCGTGAGATGCTTACGGCGGGTGTCTATGGGCGCGGCCAGGCGCATCGAGAGACTTCCTGCGAGTCGGCCGGCGGATCGGGCGTGCCGGATTCCACCTCCTTGGGGGCGGACTCGATCGCTGGGAAGCCGAGTGGAGTTGCCAGCCCGGATGCTGGGGCCATCGAAGAGCTGCGCCGTTACGCTGCCCGCTGGATCGCACGCCACCAGGCGCCCCTCGCTTCCCGCCCCGCGCGCGTATGCTGACGTTCGCCCATCTCTGGGTTATTGCCCTGCTGCCGTTGCCCTGGCTGCTGCGCGCCCTGCTGCCAAGGCGCTGGACCGGGCCGGTGGCGGTGCGGGTGCCGTTTGGCGATCGGCTCCGCGCAGCGGCCTCGGAGCGCGGGGGCGTGTCCCAGGCAACCCGGCGCGCCGCGCGGCAGATCGCACCCATCCTGGTCTGGGTGCTGGTTGTGGCCGCGCTGGCGCGTCCGCAGTGGATCGAGCCGCCGATGACACGGAGTCTGCCCACGCGCGATCTGTTGCTGTTGGTCGATCTGTCGGGCTCGATGCGCCAGGAGGACTTTACCGATGCGTCAGGCGCGAAGGTGGATCGGCTGCGCGCGGTGAAGGAGGTGCTGGGCGCCTTTCTCGCCCGCCGCGAGGGGGACCGTGTGGGGTTGATCGTGTTTGGCGACGCCGCGTTTCTGCAATGCCCGTTCTCGGATGATCTCGGTCTGTCGCGGCAGTTGCTCGACGAGACCGTCATCGGCATGGCCGGCCCGCGCACGGCCCTGGGGGACGCGATCGGACTGGGTCTCACGGTGTTCGAGTCCAGCGACGCGCCCGCCAGGACCATGATCGCGCTCACGGATGGCAACGACACATCGAGCCAGGTGCCGCCCATCGAGGCCGCGCGCGTGGCGCGCGAACGCAATGTGCGCATCCACACCGTCGCCATCGGAGATCCCACCACCGCGGGCGAGGAGAAGCTCGATGTCGACACGCTCCGCGCTGTGGCCCGGTGCGGCGGCGGCTCCTATTTCTTCGCGGCGGACCGCCGCGCCCTCGAAGGCATTTACGAGGCGCTCGACGCGATCGAGACGCGCGATGTGCAGGTGATCAGCCACCGCCCGCGCCGCGACCTGTTTTTCTGGGCGTTGCTCGGGGCGCTTGCGGTCTGGCTGGCCGAGACGCTGGCGCTGATCGCGCGCGATTGGCTCACGGCGATTCCCGCGCATCCGTCTGTGTCCGTCCGCGTGGATCGGCTCACAGGCCAACTCGAGGTGTTGGCATGAAGGTCAAACCGAACGATCCGAAGGGAGAAGCCGGGCCGGCACGGCGCCGAGTCCCGGTTCGATCATCGCGCTCCCGGGCGCAAAGTCTCTGCTGCTGCGAATGACTGAGTTGCTTCACAGTTTCCACTTCCTGCGTCCGGGCTGGCTGCTGCTTGTTCCGCTGGTCGTCGGCGTGTGGTGGCTGTGGCGGCGTCGATGCGATCCACTGCGCGGCTGGCGCGCGCAGATGGCGCCCGAACTGCTGCCGGCGCTGGTGGTCGGACGCGAGTCGTCGCGGGCCCAGCCGGCGCACTGGGCGTTGGGCGCCTTTCTTTTGGCGTGCGTGGCCAGTGCCGGACCGGCCTGGCGGCTCGAGCCCGACCCGCTGGCCGATGACGCCGCCCCGCTGATGATCCTGCTGAAGGCGGACGCCAGCATGGAACAACCGGGACCGGCGCCGTCGCGCATCGAGCGCGCCCGATTGAAGATCGCCGACCTGGCCGAGGCGTGGAAAGGGCGGGCGCTCGGCTTGATCGCCTACGCCGGCACGGCGCATCTGGTCCTGCCGCCGACGCGCGACACGGCCCTGGCCGTGGGCATGGCCGCGGCCATCGGCCCGGAGGTCATGCCCGAGCCTGGGGACCGGCTCGACCTGGCGTTGCGCGAGGCCAATCGAGCGCTTCGGGACGGTCAACGAGGCGGCAGTGTCGTCGTGCTGGCGGACGCCGTGGGTACCGACCTCGCAGCGCTGCGCGCGGTGGAAGAAGAAACGCCCTTCGAGGTCCAGTTTCTGGCCATCAGTGATCGAGACGCCTCGCAAGACGATTCCCTGCGGTCGGCCGCCCGTGTCCTGAAAGCCGCGCTTGTGCCGATCAGCATCGAGGACCAGGACGTGGCCACGATTGCGCGGCGAGCCGCGCGACAGGTCGGAGCGCTGTCTGAGGGGCGAGGCGGGCGTTGGCAGGAGGCGGGGTATTGGCTGGTTCCGCTGGTGGGTGCGGGTGTTCTGACATCGCTCTGCCTCGAGCGGCGGCATGCGCTCGATCCGGGCAAGGCGGCGGGGATCGGCAGTGCTTGATCGGCATGAGACCAGTCATGTCCATCGCCGCTGCCGTTGCCGCCGCCGCCGCCGGGGTGGTCGTCACTGTGGGGCTCTCGTGGCCGGATTGCCCGTGTCCGCTCGCCCGATTCCTCACGCCGGACCAACAAGGCCAGCGGCAGTTCCGGCGCGGTCGGTTTGTCGAGGCGGCCCAAGTCTTTCGGGATTCGGTTTGGCAGGGCGCCGCATGGTATCGCGCGGGCGAATTCGAGAAAGCCGCGCAGGCTTTTGCCCGGCGGGAGACGGCCGAGGCGCATTACAATCAAGGCAACGCCTGGCTGATGCGGGGACGGTACGAAACCGCCGTGGCCTGTTACGACCGTGCGTTGGCCCAGCGTCCCGAGTGGGAGGCGGCCGCTGGGAATCGGGCGCTGGCTGCCGCCCGAGCCAGAGAACTCGAGGCTCGGGGGGGCGATCTGGGCGATCAGAGGATCGGTGCGGACAAGATTGTATTCGACAAGGCGTCGAAGGGTGCGGGGCAGCAGACCGAGATCGCCGGCGCGCAGGCTCTGTCCAATCCGGAACTGCAGGCGCTGTGGCTGCGCCGGGTCCAGACGCGTCCGTCCGATTTCCTCAAGGCGAAGTTCGCCCAGCAAGAGGCGGCGCGCGCGCAAGGAGGCAAGCCATGAGGACTCTGCCGTGGGTTGTCGCCGGCTGCGGCATGGCGGGTTGGCTTGCGCAGGGCGAGGTCGCGCCCGTGTCCTTGCGCGGTCCGCGGACAGAGGCCTGGATGGGACAGCGCGTGCCGTTTTACGTCGAACTGCGGGCGCTCGGCTCGTTTGTGGGCGCGGCGGCATTCGATCTGCCCGAGGTGCCCGGCGCCCTGCTGATGAAAATCGGCAGCCCCGTCGTTGCCTCGCAGGAAATCGAGGGCGCGAGTTGGTTTGTCCAGACCCACGAGTTCGCACTGTTTTCGCAGAGGGTCGGCGTCCTCGAACTGCCCCCCTTCCCCGTCCGCTTCGCGCGGCGCGACGGGTTTGTCGGGCCAGCCCACGAAATCCGGGGGCAGGTCCCGGGGGCGCGGATCACAATCGAGCGTCCGCCCGGCAGCGACCAGATCGGCTTTCTCGTCACGGCGGAGTCCCTCGATGTCACCGAGACGTGGGATTCGCCGCCGGGTCACTCCGAAGTCGGCGCGGTCTTCAAGCGCACGATCGTCCAACGCGCGCCGCACATCCCCGGCATGGCGCTCGCCCCGGCATCGACGAATGTCCCCGCCGGGATGCGTGTTTACCCGGGCGGGGCCGAGATCATCGACACACTCGAACGGGGCGACTTCATCGGGGCGCGCCGCGAGACGATCACCTACCTGCTGCAGCAGCCCGGAATCCTCACACTGCCTGCACTGACCTACGTCTGGTTCAATCCAAAGACCGAAACGCTCGAATCGAAGACGCTGCCCGGAGTGACATTCGAGGTCGCGCCGGCGCCCGTGGCATCGGCGTCCGGAGGGCAGCCGGCCCCGCGTTCCGCCTGGGCCTGGCTGCTGGCCGCGGCGTCGGTCGTTGGCTTGGGCGCCTGGCGCGCGCCCCACCTTTGCCAAAGGACAAAGGCGTTCTGGAACCTCCTGAATCCGCCGGAGCGCGTTGCCGCTCGAGAATTGCACGAGGCCTGTCGCCGTCACGATGTCGCCGGGGCGACAACCGCCTGGGTTGCATGGCGAAACATGCAGGACCCCCGGTTCGAGCCCGGTCCTGAATTGCGGGCCGCCGTCCTTGGCGCCGAGCGCCAGCGTTTCGGCCCTCGGCCTGACCCTGTATGGCGGGGAACAGCCCTCGCCCGCGCCTTCGCCCGAGCGCGCGCGGCTGTGAAGGGGGGCGCGGTTGCGGTCCCCCGCTGCGCATTGCCCGAGCTCAATCCCCGACGAGAGGGGGGGGGTGTGCCGCGAAGAACTGAAAGACACTAGCCCGCATATTTCACACCCCTATGGTGCACAGGGCACTGAGACTTCGCAAGAGGACTGCTATGCGGGCTAGA
>DAOOQY010000350.1:0-5239 GCA_035389025.1 Verrucomicrobiota bacterium | reverse complement strand
AACACGAAGACAAACTGACCCTCGACAGCCAGAGCCCGGACAGCACCCTCGATGAAGCAGGCCGCATGCTGACCGCCGCCCTCAAACCGCCGCGACCCCGCGCGCCCGCCCGTCCGCCTGCAGTTGCTCCCGCAGCCCCCACACCCGAGCCTCCATCGGGTCCGCCGCATCCCGACCCGGTCGCCGCATCGCCCTCGCCAGCTCCGCCTGCACCACGCCCGCCTCCCTCGAGCACGCCCCCGCCGGCTCCGCCTGTGATCGCAAAACCATCGCAATCCGCTGTTCCACCGAAGCAGGCCGAGCCCCCCGCCCCACCGCCGCCCGCCAAAGCGACAGTGCCGCCCCAACCGCAGGCGCCGCCGCCTCCGACTGCTCCGCCTCCTGCCCAGCCTGAATCACCCGGTGATCCGTCGTTCCTGGCGCTTTTCGAGGGGACCAGCCCCCTCGATGTCAATCTCGCCGTGTTCAACCGGCTCACCGCCCTCCTCGGAATGCCGGTCCAGGACATTCTCCTGACGCTCCCCCGCGCCTTCACGGACAGGCGCTTCCAGATCCTGAGCTTCAGCCATCCGCAGATCGATACCATCCTCGCCCTCCGCTCCGAGACCTTCTACGGCTTCTACCTCACGCACGTCAGCGAGCAGAAGATCCTGCTCGTCTATGCCTGCAAAGGACGGCACATCGAATGGGGCCCGGACCGCTGCCTGCTGCAACCGGGCGTCTCTGCCGAACCCAACGAGTACCAGCACAGCGCCCTCCTCGGCCTGGCCCAGGACGCCGACAGCCAGTTCGCATTCATCGTCACGCCCGCGTACCGCGATTGGGCCCAGGCCTTCGCACCGGCTTACCGGGACGCCTGCGCCCGGTTTGTGACGCCGCGGGAGGTCGCGCTCGAACCCGATCGGTTCACACTGATCTGGCCGGAGCGGCAAGCGTGACGACTGAATGCTGGCATCCTGGCATTCAGTGCATCTGTAGGTTGTCGGTGGGAATGGAGTTTGCGCCGCGTGGGGGCACGCGGCCTACAGCGGGAGTCTCCATCCGTTGTACGCCCGGTGCGCTCACCGGGCGGCAGAATACCGAAAACTATCAGATGCACCGCCTGGCATCCGTCTGTCGGGCACCCTTACTGACTCTTGACTCGTGCAGCACGGAGGCGTACTTTGTGAATCATGGGTTGAAAGGGTACGAAGATTATGGATCGAACGGGTCCATGGCCGCCGTTGGTCCAGCGTGAAGGAGGTCACGATGCAGAAGCTGCACACACACACACACACACACACTCTCTCTCTCTCTCTCTCCGCGGCAGTGCCGCAGGTTCACGCTCGCCATCTGTCTAACGGCCTTGGCAGCAGCTTTCGGCCCAATTGAAGGGGCGGCAACGCCTGAGCAGTCCGAGCCGCCAGGCTCAGACTCCGAGTCTCAAATCGTGTCGGTTCGAGCGGGCCCCGAACTTGAACGGGGGCCACATCACCAAGTCCTCCAGACCATCACTGAGTACTCCGACTCGACCGGACGGCTTGTCGCACAGACGAACGCGATCACTGTCTTGGCCACGGGCTTGTCGTATTTCCAAGATGGTCAATGGCGGGAAACGGTCGAGGAGATTGAACTGTTCGAGCAGGGTGCCGTGGCCCGCCAGGGGCCGCACCGTGTACTTTGGTCCCTGGATGGCACTTCCGACGAGGGCGTGGACGTGTTGACGGCGGATGGACAGCGGTTCCGCAGCCAAGTGCTTGGGCTCAGTTACTACGATGCGGCCAGTGGCGCGAGCGTACTGATCGCGGAAACCAAGGCAAGCCAGGCTGAACTGTCTGCGCCGAACCGGTTGGTCTATCCAGACGCGTTTGACGGGGTGCAGGCAGACCTTGCGTACGAATACCGCCGGGCTTCGGTAGCGCAGGAGGTGGTTTTGTGCGGACCTTTGCCCGACCCGGTTGAATTCGGGATGAACCCGGCTACGACGGGACTCGAAGTACTCACCGAGTTCTTCGAGGCGCCGATGTCGATTCCCAGCAATCCGTTAAATGGGTGGCTGCTATGAGATGCTCTTCTGGTTGCAGGTTCCCCGCATTCGACCGTTGCCGGGTATGGGTCGCGTTGGTTGTGCTGTGGGCGGCCCCCTGGGCCTCTTTGAGCCAGGGGTTGGTCAAAGTGTACGATCAAGTGATCAACTACGGCATGCCAGACCCGTACGACTGGCATTCGAGTTTTCCTCCGGTTCGAACCAACTCCGCCTTTGCTCAGTCCTTCGAACCAACCCTTGATGAGGTCGGATTCGTGGAGATCGCGTTTCGTTACGGGTTGTCCTCGGATTCCCTGCTGAGCGAGACGCTCTACCTCAACCTTCGCGAGGGGAGCGTGACGGGGCCGATCCTGGGTTCGACACCGGCGCTGGTGTTCACCCATGCCAGCGGAGACCCGGGGTGGGGGGTAACTCATGTGCAGGATTTCCTATTTCCTGAGGCTGTGGGGGTGAACCCGGGCGAAAAGTACTTCATCGAAGTCGTGCACGTGTCCGGTGATGATCTGATCGGGGTCGCCATTGTTGCACCCAAGACAATAGGCGAACCGGATTACTATCCGTCGGGAGAGTTGTTCCTGACGGGAAGGCCCTATCGCGGGTCTGACATGTGGTTTCGGGAGGGCATTTTGATACCCGAGCCCGGCACCGCGTCGTTGATGGTTCTGGGAGCGGCCTTGCTGATGTGGCATTCCGGATGCCGGCGCATTCGCCGGCCATGAGCCACAACGATTAGCGGGCCTCCGGGAAACACGACGGCAACCGCAGTGGGATCGCATCTGAAGACTTGATAAGTCGATCCTGAACCGTCGAATCTCAACGACTCCTGCGCCCCGTAGCCGCGGACGTCAGTCCGCGCCATCTCGCTCCGTCAAAGGCGGAGCCTGCGCCGACGCACCTGCCTGCGCCGAGGCTCCGACAGGCAGACGTCGGCGGCTACAAACCGGATCATGGCCCTCGTTCACATTCCTGTTGACACGACCCGGGCAAAGGCGCTCTATGTCCAAAAATGTCTAATTGCGGTGGATAATGGGTAATCGAGAGCCACGATGAACCTGACGGTCAAAGGCGTGTCCGAGTTGCTCGATGTGTCCGAGAAGACGGTCTACCGCTGGCTCGGCGCGGGCAGGCTCCCCGCCTACCGGCTCAGCGGCCAGTACCGCTTCAGCCGGGCCGAGATTCTCGAGTGGGCGACGGCCAACAGGCTCAATGTGCCAGCCCGGACCCTGCACGAAGCGGACGACCCGAATGAGCCGTTGCCGACACTGGCCGAGGCGCTCGGAGCCGGCGGCATCTTCTACAGGATCGGCGGCGCGGACCGCGCATCCGCCCTCCGCAACGCGGTCGAGACGCTGCGCCTGCCGGAGGAGGTGGACCGCGCGTTTCTCCTCGAGGCGCTGCTCGCCCGCGAGCAACTCGCCTCGACCGGCATCGGCGACGGCATCGCCATTGCCCACGCACGCAACCCGGTCGTGCTGCACGTGGTCAAGCCGGTCCTCGCGCTCTGTTTTCTTGAACAGCCGGTCGATTTCGGCGCGCTCGATGGCCGTCCTGTACGGGCGCTGTTTATCCTGGTCAGCCCGAGCGCCCGGGCGCACCTCGACCTGCTCTCGCGTCTGTCGTTCGCGTTGCGCGACGCGGACTTCAAGAACATGGTGCTCGCCCAGGCCGACCGCGACACACTCCTCGGGGCCATTCGGCGCCTCGGTGCGGGCGTGCCGGCCCGGGGCCGGACGCCGCGCGCAACCCGCCGCCGCGCGCGGTCCTGAGAGAACGGAGCGATTCAAGGCAAGAAGAGGCGCACATGACCGACTTTCCCCTGTCGCTGTTGGGTGTTGCCCTGTGGGCCTATCTGGCCGGCGCGGCCGGCGCGTTGGTCTTCCAACGCTTCGAGAAACTGGCCAATGGCTTCGGATTCGGCCTGGCTGCGGCGGGTGGTCTGTGCGGCCTGGTCTCGTGCGGCGCGGCGCTGGCTTCCGGCATGCCTGCCGCGTCCCGGTCGATCGAACTGTATCCCGCGCTCATTCCGTTCGTCCGGTTCGCGATTCGCGCGGATGCGCTGGGCTGTTTCTTTGGGCTGATCGTCTCGCTCCTGGCCGTGGCTCTTTCGGTCTACTCGCTGGGCTACGCCCGCAGCTACTTCGGACGCAAGAACGTCGGCGTGCTGGCCGCGCTGTTCAACCTGCTGCTCCTGTCGATCACGCTGGTCTTTCTGGCCGACCATGTTCTCTTCTTCCTGATCGCCTGGGAACTCATGGCGCTCAGCGCCTACTTCCTTGTCTGCTTCGAGCACGAACACGACGAAAGCCGCGGTGGCGCCGTGCTCTTCTTTGTGATGTCGCACATCGGCACAGCCGCTCTGATTCTGGGATTCCTGCTGTTGTTCCAGGCGTCCGGCAGCTTCGCCTTTGCCGACTTTCATGCAGTGGGTGAGAAGCTCTCGGCGGGGCGGCGCAACGGGGTGTTCCTGCTGTTCCTGTTCGGATTCGGGATCAAGGCTGGGCTGGTGCCTCTGCACATCTGGTTGCCGGCCGCCCATCCGGTCGCGCCCAGCAACGTGTCCGCTCTCATGTCCGGCGTGCTCATCAAGACCGGCGTGTATGGACTGACCCGCGTCTGTTTCGATTTTCTGGGTGCGCCGCCGCAGTGGTGGGGTGTGGCGGTGCTGGGCCTGGGAACGGTCTCGGCGGTTCTGGGCGTGCTCTTTGCGCTGATGGAACACGATCTCAAGCGCTTGCTGGCGTACCATAGCATCGAGAACATCGGGATCATTCTCATGGGGCTGGGCGCGGCGCTCATGCTGATGCACTCGGGTCATCCAATGCTGGCATCACTCGCGTTGATCGCCGGCCTCTACCACACCCTCAACCATGCCTGCTTCAAGGCGCTGCTGTTCCTGGGTGCCGGCGCGGTGCTCCATGCCACTCACACCCGGAACATGGAGGAAATGGGCGGGCTGGCGAAGCGCATGCAATGGACGAGCGCCTTCTTCCTCCTGGGCGCCGCCGCCATATCCGCTCTGCCGCCTCTCAATGGGTTCGTGAGCGAATGGCTCACCTACCAGTCCTTGCTGCAGGGTTTCGGATCGACCCCCAGCCTCATCCGGCTGATGTTCCCGCTCAGCGGGGCGATGCTGGCGCTGACCGGCGCTTTGGCGGCAGCCTGCTTTGTCAAGGCTTTCGGCATCACGTTCCTGGCCCAACCGCGCAGCGCGCA
>DAOOQY010000349.1:0-5262 GCA_035389025.1 Verrucomicrobiota bacterium | reverse complement strand
CCAAGTGGCTTCCGGGATCGGGAATGTGCCGCGTGACTTCGGCCAGGAAATCGAGCGGATCGAAGATCTGGAAGTTGCGGGAGGGGCCGGCCAGCAGTTCCTCGTCGCCGGGCTCGGGAAGGCGGCCCACCGCATTGTGCTCGGTTTTGTAGGAAGGGCTCGGTCGCCAGCTTGGGTAGCGGCAGGAACGCACCGTCCGGAAAGAACACCCCTTCGCTCACCAGCGCGTGGATGTGCGGGTGAGAATGGACCAACTGACCAAAGGTCTGGCTCAAGCAGGCCATTGCCAATTGGCGCAGGGTGCAGCACACCCTGCGCCGGATGCAGCAACTGAGCCGTGAGGAACTCTTCGCCGCGGTGCCTGGGCCCAAACGCCGCAAGAAACTCAGCAAGTCGGTACTCGGACTGGCTTAACGATTGGTCCGGGTCTCAAGTCCCCACCATCTCAGAGCCGCAGCCCCTTCTGACATTGGCGCCGGCATAAACACCCCAAGCCACTCAGTTATGGCAGAAACTCGCCGCCAGAACGACAAAACTGGCCCCCCGATTACCGCCAAAATGTGAGCCTTCATGTGGTACGAGCTTCCACAAAACGCAGATTGGGTTCTATTGCCTTGAGACTGGGGCTTCTGAGCCCCAGCCTGGTTTGCCGCGGCCTGAGGTGGTTGTACTGAGGGTCCGGGGTGGACCGGCTCGGTCGTCGTGCCGTGTACGGGGGATCGTAGCGAGCAGGCACGCAGGCGACGTGACTTATTGTCGGACCACCGTAGCAGACGCCGGCCAATCCTTGACGGCGTTCTGGTGAGAGAGGAGCTTGTCGCCGTGAAGTGGCGGAGAACTTGGCGGAAACCGCGCAGATTGGCCCAACACCGAGCGGCATCGACTGTTGCATCTCCGAGAAGCAACCCGTGGATGCCACGAATCGAAGCGATTGTGCTGGGAGCAGTCTACCTTGCGCTGACGGTCACTGGCGCAACCCCTTCCGAAGTCGCTGAGCAGTTCTACGATGCTCAAGTCGTTCAAACGATTCGCCTTGAGGTCCAGCCTGAGGACTTGGATCGGCTACAGCGCGCCCTGCCGGAGCGTATCTACGTCCCAGGCACATTCCGCTGGAACGATGTGGCGCTCTACCCGGTGGGGATCCGATACAGAGGCAACAGCTCCTCTCAGCCCGACTCCCCGCACAAGCGCTCCTTCCTGATTGACTTCGCGGAGTACATGAAGGGTCAACGGTTTCTCGGGCTGCGACATGCGGCTTTGGACAACGGCATCCAGTTCGGCGGTCTCTTCGGTGAGCGGCTGATCACAGATGTTCTCCGCGAGTTGGGCGTGAAGGCCTCACGATGCAACTATGCCCGCGTGTTCCTGAACGGGAAGCCGGTGGGTATCTACGTGAACGTGGAGCGGATCGACCGTTCGTTCCTGGAAACCCATTTCGCTTCTGCCAGCGGACCTCTCTTCAAGGTGGACGAAGGCGGTCCGGGCGCCGATCTGCGCTATCAAGGCGGTGACCCGGCGCTGTATCGAAAGGCCTTCGAGTTACATGCCGGCACCGAGGCTGAGGGCTTTCGAGCGCTTGTGGAGCTCATCCGCGCGATCGACCCGTCTGCGGGCGAGCCCAGGGAGTTGAGTCAGGTGCTCGATCTCGATGCCTTTGTCAATACGACGGTGGTCCTGCTCCTGGCCGGAGCGTTCGATCAGTACACGGGTTGGGGACCGCACAATTACTACCTCTACCTCAATCCCGCAGATCAGCTCTGGACGTATATTCCGTGGGACCTGGACGTCGGGTTCGTGGACCGCGCCTTTGGCCGCATCCCGGTCCTCGAAGGTTGGCATGCCGCCTGGCCAGCCCCGGTGCCGGGCCGTCCCTTGATGGAACGGCTCATCTCCGATCCAGTCCTGCTGGAGCACTACCGCGAACGGGCGCGAGTCGTTTTGGAGAAGTGGTTCCGACCGGAGGTGCTCATCACCAAGCTTCGAAGGCTGCACGAGCAAATCCAGCTCGTATTGCAGGAGGACCCATACCCGCAGCGTCGAGCAACGGTGCCCTCCGACTCCGGGATCGAGGAGGTCCTGGCGTTCATGGAGAAGTTCATTCGCGATCGCTATGCGCTGGCTCGGGCGCAACTCGACGCCCCCGGAGAGCGGCCTACTCCCCACCCGATGCAGTCGGAGCCTGACCACGAGGGCCCCAGGCCGGGTCCTCCCTCTCCGGATGCGCCGACCGATCTGCGAGCGGTGAGGCTCGGTGCGGCTGGGGTCACACTTGAGTGGGTGGATCACGCCGAAGGCGAGATCGCCTTCATCGTCCAACGATGCACTGGCGCCGCCTGCACGGATTTTGTGAACGCGATCGGACTGGGCGGTGAAGACCTCACCATCGCCACGGACCCGCATGTGCAACCCGGGTTGATCTACCGCTACAGAGTGTATGCCGTGCGACCGACGCCCCTGGGGCCCCGAGGCACCGGTGTGTCCAACGTGGAAACCGTCACCGTTCCCGGGAACACCCGTGGGCCGCGGTGAATCGCGACGTTCAGTGGGCGCCCATGTCCACCGCGAACCGGCGGCCGCCATACAGGATTCGGTGGGTCCCTGCGAAGTCGCGTTCGGGCAGCCCAATACCGCCGGTGCCGTTGGTGGTGTTGGCGACAAAGAGGTTTCCCACAATGCTCCCGCCGCAGCCGAAAGGGGTCGGTCCCGAATGGCAGTTAGTTAAGCCCTCGCAGACTTGCGGTATTTGCCAGCATAGGGACTGTTCTTGTAGTAGCGGTTTTGATGTTGGATTTCCTTGAACTTACTGCGGCGACGGGTCAGTAGGGGATAGGGTTTGGGACGACGTTTGAGCGCGCGCGGTTCCCGACGCCCGGGGCGATTGGGGAGTAAGTCGCTCGCCACGCTGCGGAAGAGTTCGTCGAGCAGTGCCTGGCGCTGGCGCTGGGAACGGGCCTGGAGGAGGGCTTCGCCACAGCGGCGAGCGGCGGCCAGGGCGCCAGCAAAGCTCGAGCGGTTCAACGGGGCACGATGACGCCGTGCGGCTTCGAGCATGACGCGGCGCACGAGGTTGTGCATGAGGAGGTGGAGGCGGATTTCGCGTTCGAGGTTCTGGGGGGTTCTGCAGCTCAAGTGATCCATCTGGAGGGTGACTTTGAGGTGGCGCAGGGTCAGTTCCATCTCCCACCGGCGCAAATAGAGTCCGGAGAGCGCATGTAGGGGGTAAGCGTCGCGATCGAGCAAGGTGGTGACGAGGATGACTTGGCGGGTGCGAAAACCACGGACGTCAACGCGGCAACGAACCAGTCGCAGACAGAGGACGTCGGGCAAAGCAGCCCATTGCTGGGCGCTGATGGTTCTGGGGCGCAGGGTGGGTTTGGCCCAGCGGACCTCGCGTTCGTCGCGACTCAGGCGCTTGCCGCGGCGGAAGTCGCGGCGGCGGGAACCGCGGACCCGAAACACGGCGTGGATTTGGCGAGATTGGCACTGGGCGAGCAACCCCCAGGTGCAGAAGCCACGGTCGCCCAAGAGCAGTTCGCCCGGGCGCAGGTGCTCCCAAAGATGCTGGAGCAGAGCCAGTTCGCTCTGGCCATAGGCGCCGTGGATCCAGCCCGTGATCATCCCGGTGGCCAGGGCGAAGAAAGCGAGCAAGCGCAGGATCGGGAAGCAACACCCCGGACGTTGCCCTTTCTGTTGGGGAAAGGCCTCTTGGTTTTCCGGGGTGTCGGGGGCGGTGAGGGTGGTGCCGTCGACGACATGGACGCGCAGGCCGCACCAGAGATCGCCGGTCGCCACCGCGGTCTGGGCTTCGGCCACCACGGCGCCGTGGATTTCATCTAAACGTTCGAGAGGGAGTTGACCGCGGGCTTGGCAGTAGGGGCTGGTGGTGTCGGGGGGTTGGGGCCGTTTCTGGAGGAGGCAGAGGTTGCGGGCTTGATCGATGGCCTCGAAGGCAGGAGGCGCCCGCTTGGGCGATCTGCCACAGGAAGGTCCAGAAGACCAGGCGGAGGTTCCAGCGGCGGTCGCGGGAATGGGGTCCCTCGTCTTGCTGGGCGAGGCGGTAATGGGGGATCCAAGCTTCAAAGAGGGCCTGGAACTGGTGGAGGGCGGCCTGGGTGGCGGCGCGGAGTTCTTGAAGCTGTTGGGCGAAGAGAGGGGCGAAGGCGGGGATGTGGGTGTCGTCATCATTAGGACAGCGCTTATACTGTCCTATTGACAGCCCGTCTATACTTTTCCGCATGAAAGTCAAAGTCGCTCCGCCGCCTCAACTGCCGGCGGCCTATCGCCGGCTCCGGGACCAACTCAGCCAGGTGGGCTGGATCGCGCTGGGAAGCGTCTTGGAGCGGACCCGGCCGGGACAGGGCGGCCCGCGCCACCAGTGGTCGCGGCGGGTGGGTTGCAAGACGGTGACGGTGGCCTTGAGTGCCGAGCAGTCTGCCTGGCTCAAAGAAGCGATCGCCAACCAGCGCCAGGTCTGGGATATCCTCTTGGAAATGCAGCAGCAGACCGTTGCCTGGATGTGGAAGAACCTGCCCAGCACGACTCGGCGCAAACGACTCTCCAAGAAAACCTTAGGCCTCAACTAACTGCCATTCTAGTTTGACCCCTTCTTTGGCGAGATCCGGGCTGTGGCAGAAAGTCGTGAGGAATCCAGGCTAATTGCCTTTGGCGGCGCTGATGCGCCCGTAGGCTTCGAGGGCGACCTCGCGCGCGATGGCGTGGCTGACAATCGGTTCGGGATAGGCGCGGCCGAGTTCGATCCCGGCGGCGCGCAACACCTCGGACTGCGCCTCGTGCGGGCGATGAATCCATTGGGTCGGCAGCTCCGCCAATTCCGGACACCAGCGGCGGATGTAAGCGCCCTGCGGATCGAACTTCTGGCCTTGGCTGAGCGGATTGAATATCCGGAAGTATGGGGCGGCGTCGGCGCCGCAGCCGGCGACCCATTGCCAGCCCAGTGTGTTTTGAGCGAGGTCGGCATCGACCAGCGTGTCCCAAAACCATCGCGCGCCTTCGATCCACGGCAGCAGCAAATCCTTCACGAGAAACGAAGCTGCGATCATCCGGACGCGATTGTGCATCCAGCCGGTCGCCCACAACTCCCGCATGCCGGCGTCCACGATCGGATAGCCGGTGCGGCCTCTCCGCCAGGCTTCGAGAAAGCCCGGCTCGGTCCGCCAGGGGAATTTCGCGAATGCCGGACGCAGCGGTTCTTCGGGTGTGTGCGGGAAGTGCGCGATGAGATGATGCGAGAACTCGCGCCAG
>DAOOQY010000348.1:0-5263 GCA_035389025.1 Verrucomicrobiota bacterium | reverse complement strand
CCGGGGCATCATCCTCACCATCATGCACAAGTTTGACTGGCGGGATGCGGTCGAAATCAACCGCCCGGATGTCATCATGCTGGTGGACGAAGCGCATCGCACCCAGTACGGCGAGCTGGCCATCGGGATGCGAAAGCTCCTGCCACAGGCTTCGATGTTCGGCTTCACTGGCACTCCCCTGGAGTTGGACGACCGGAACACGCCGGTCGCGTTTGGCCAGGAGCAAGGCGAGGACGCCGGCGGTCAGGAGGTTTTCGAGCGTTACCTCGACCGGTATTCCATCGCCGATGCGTTGCGGGACCGGGCCACTGTGCCGATCCGGTGGGAGCCGCGCATGACGGACTGGAAGGTCTGGGGCAAGGCCCTGGACGAGCAGTTCGAGAGGCATTTCGCTCACTTGTCGCCGGAGGAACGCAATGCGCTGAAGACTCAGGAGGTGCGGCTGGAGGTCATCCTCAAGCTGCCCAGGCGCATCGCGCAGATCGCCCAGGACGCGGCCGACCATTTCAAAAAGCACGTCCGCCCGAACAAGTTCAAGGCGATGCTGGTTTGCTGGGACAAAGAGACGTGCGCCCTCTACAAAGCGGCGTTGGATGAGCTGCTGGGCGAGGACGCGTCGCTGTGCATTTTCTCGGAGGACCCACTGAAGGACAAAGAGGTCGTCAAACAGCACTACCTGGGTGAAGCGACGCGGAAGAAGGCGATTGACGAGTTCAAGAAGCCCAAGCCTGAAGACCCCGCCGAACTGGCCAAGCCGGAGAACCGCTTCCGCAACGTGGAGCTGTTCATCGTGTGCGACATGCTGCTGACCGGATTCGATGCGCCGATCTTGCAGGCCATGTATCTCGACAAGGGGCTGCGCGACCACACCCTCCTGCAAGCCATCGCACGGGTGAACCGGCCCTACAATGAATTGAAAAATGGCTGGGGCGAAAACGGCGAGCAGGGCCGTGGCGGTCTCGTCATTGATTACTTCGGCGTGTTCGAGAACCTGAACGAGGCGCTGAACTTCGATAAAAACGAACTGGGCACGATCGCGTATCCGTTCTCCATGCTGCGCGAGCGGTTCCGGCTGGAGATCGGGTTGCTGTCTGAGATGTTCAAGAACATTGATCGTTCCGGCAGCCACGAATCGCTGATGAAGGCGCTGACGTTCCTGAACCAGGACGAACCGGCGCGGGACAAGTTCGAGGAGGGCTACAAGAACGTCCGCATCCTCTATGAGGCCGTGCAGCCGGACCCTTCGCTCGCCGAATACGAGCGTGAATACGTATGGCTCACCAAGCTGTGGATGGCTTACCGGAAGAAATTCTATCCCGGGGAGCGATACGAAATCAGTGAGGAGGATGGGGCCAAAACGCGGGAGTTGATCCGTCAGAATGTGCGGATGGAGGAACTCAGGAAAGCCTTCCCGACTTACGAGCTGAACGAAAACTACCTGGCGAAGCTCGACGAAGTGCCTCCGGACGCCAAGGCGCTGGACATCGAGGCGATGCTGGCGGCGGAGCTGAAAATCCGGCTGGAGGAGGACGAGGACTACCAGCCGTTGAGCGAGCGGTTGAAGCGCATTGTGAACCAAAAGCGGGCAGGCACGCTGGCAGGGATCGCCTTGATCGCCGAGCTGGAGCGCCTCTCCAAGGAAGTGGTGGAGATGGTGTCGGAAAGCAAACGGCCACTCCGTGACCAGATTTCGAAGCTGGTATTTGAGCGATGCCCGGACCTG
Source organism: Verrucomicrobiota bacterium (assembly GCA_035389025.1). Lineage (GTDB taxonomy): Bacteria > Verrucomicrobiota > Verrucomicrobiia > Limisphaerales > J093 > MWFF01. The sequence continues at coordinate 3,540 of DAOOQY010000348.1, read as the reverse complement.
AAGAAGTCCGGCCAGTCCGACGACGTGGCCGACGCCATGTTGGGCAAGGCGAATGAAGTGTGTTTCCCGGAGTGGTTTCTCAAGGAGGAGATGGATACGGCGCTTTATCGCGAGTTCACCATGCTCCTGGCAGGGCGGTTTGGGAACCTGGGATTGCATGGCAAGGGCAAGGATTTCGTGGACCGCTGCATCAAGCTCATTAAGAAGGCACGGTTCACTGGCGAAAGCGGAGGGCCGGAGACGTGAGCGCGGCAGCCCTCCAATATGCGGTGAAGGTGAGCCCGAAGGCCCGGAATCTCCGACTGAAGATGACCCTGCAACGGGGGCTGGAAGTCATCGTGCCACGCGGCTTCGATCCGCAGCGTATTCCGGCGCTGTTGTCGCGGAAGAAGCACTGGATCGAGTCGGCGCAGCGGCGGATGCAGGAGCAGCGGAAATTCTTTAAGCCGGAGCCACCCGGCGGGCTGCCCGATCACGTCGTTCTGAGGGCGGTGGGTGAGACGTGGCGCGTGGAATACCGCGAAGCCCAGACTCCGTGGGCGGGAGTGTACCGCCATGGCGGAGATCGGGTAGTGATTCGAGGGAACGTCGAGAACGTGGCGGCGTGCCAGGATGCCCTGCGCCGTTGGCTGGCCCGGCGCTGCCATCAAGCCTTGGTGCCCTGGCTGCGAGAAGTCAGCCGTGAGAAGCATCTCCCATTTGGCCGGACACTCGTGAAGATGCAGAAGACGCGGTGGGCCAGTTGTTCGCGGCACAGGACGGTGAGCCTGAACATGAAGCTGTTGTTCCTGCCGCCCGAACTGGTGCGCTACGTTCTTGTCCATGAACTCTGCCACACCGTCCACATGAATCACTCCCGCGAGTTTTGGCGGTTCCTGGCGGTGAAGGAGCCGGGCTACATCGAATTGGATAAGCAGTTGCGGACGGCCTGGCGGCTGGTACCCGCGTGGATCGGCCAACAGGCGGGGCTGTGGGAGGGTGCATTATGACGCCGGAGGTTCCGAGACCGTTTGCGCCATGCCCGCATTTCCGGTGCACACCCAAGGCATCAGTCGGTGGCAGACACTCAAAGTACGGTTAGAAATGCGGGCTAATGGCCTGGTCGGGTGCGTTCTTTTCAGCGTGGGTGGACGAGGGTGAGTTGATCGGCCAGGACGTGAGCGCGTGGGTCTTGAAAGACGCGGGCTATGGCCGAGGCGGCTCTTCGCCGGTCATGATGACCGGGCGGATAAGCCCGTCGCGGTCATACTCGATGCGATCGATGCAAATCTGCCGCCGGCCGCGATAGGGCCCATCCCCAGTCTGGTTTTCCCAGCGGTGGTAGACGATCAGCCAGTCCTCCGTGCCCGGGCGCCGCAAGAAGGAGTGATGCCCAGGGCCTTTCCGGGTCGCATCGCTGACCAGGACGGCGCCGCGATAGCGCCACGGTCCGACGGGCCCATCGGCCGTTGCGTAGTGCACCGAATAGGACGTGCGCTGCCATCCGCCGTGGCTGTAGGAAAGATAGTAACGCCCCTGGCGGCAATGCATGAAGGCGCCTTCGGTGAACTGCGGCGGAGTCTCGACGGCGATCTCGCGCGCGAAACTGATCATGTCGGGGCTCAACTCGAACACGCGCAGTGTTGCGCCGGCGCTGCCGCCCGCGTAGAGGAACGACTTTCCCGTCTGCGGGTCGGTGAACGCCATCGGGTCAATCGCCTCGAATCCGCCCCCGCCCGTCAGCAGGGGTTTGCCCGAATCGCGGAACGGGCCTTGGGGGCCGGCGCCCACGGCGACCCCGATCCGGGAAGGCGTCGGGTTCTGGGGGCCGACCGAGTAATAGAAGAACCAGGTCCCGTTCTTCTCGATGGCGGACGGCGCCCAGGCATGGTGGCGCGCCTGGCCGTCGTCCTTGATCCAGGCCACATCCTCGAGACCGAGCACGGGACCGTGCCGCTGCCAGGTCGTGAGATTCGTCGAAGAGAAGGCGAAAAAGCGCTCGAACGGGCGGTCGCTCCAGGTCGGGTAAATCCACACCGTGTCGCCCACGGCCACGGCGTGCGGGTCAGCGCCGGGCAGGACGGGGTTGGCGGCTTCGAGAGGTCCCGCGGACAACGCGCACAGGAGGAGGGCATCGGCCAGAGCAACGGCGATCTTCATCGGTTTACAGGGGCGCGCGTCCGAACAGCCCGGCATGCGTTGGGCGATCGGGTCTGAACCGGGACACTCGCTTCCGGACTGCGCATGGTCTGATGTGCGGATTGCGGTTTACCTCCAGCCGAACTGGAGAATGGCGACATCGTCGGGCCGGTTGCGGCGGACGATGGCGGCGTAGGTCCGGCGGTGGCGTCCCAACCGCGCGTCGACCAGCACTTCGAACGTGCCGCTGCTGACGCCGCAGAGCATGTTGTATCGGGCGGCCAACTCGGGAATGATGCCCGGCACCAGCGCCGGGTTGAGGCCGGAGAGGTTCATGAAGGGCGTGTCATCCTCGGTTCCCTCGGCGCCGTCGGGACCGGCCCGCGCGCGGATGATATTGGCGGCGACATTCTCGTCGACGCCTGGCAGCAGGCGGAGGACGTTGGCGGACGCCGTATTGATGTTGATGCGTCCGCTCGAGAGCGCGGTGAACAGCTCGGCCACTCCGACCGGGTACATAGGGAGCACATCCGACTCGATGGCGTCCGCGTTGGGGTTCAACAACTGGACCTGGTGATGCGGCGCGCCGGGCCCCCAGTAGATTTCCGGAGTCACACCCCGCACCAGGAGCAACTCCGCCAGGTCATCGATCGGCCCGTTCTTGGCGAAGTAGGGACGCGGCATCGTGAGGTAGAAATCGCTCTCGGTCCCGCTCAGATGCGATGCGTCGTCCGGATCGAGCCAATCGAGGATCGAGTCCTCGATCGTCGCCGAGTCGCCGCTGTCGACCCCGACGATGGTGGTGAGCGCACGGGCGAGCACCTGTTTTTTCTCCTGCTCGGGCAGGTTCAGGTTGATGTTCAATTTGCGTTCGAGGTCTTCGATGCGCACCGAGAACCGCCCCTCGCCGAGTTGGACGTCCGTGAGGCTGATATCCATGAGCGGGCCGTTGGTCTCGTTGCCGCTGCCCGGGCCGCCGGCCCAAATCTGGTTAAGCGAGGCGTACGGCTGGCCCATCGATTGCCCGAGGACGTAGCGCGCCAGTTCCACGCCCGATCGCCCCAACCATTCGAGTTCGGCATCGCTGTTGGCGTTGGCCGCCAGACGGGACTCGACCTTCATGGCCAGGGCGAAGCTTCCAGCCAGAATGGCCAGCGCGAAGATGACGATCAGAACGACGATGATCGCGAACCCGCCGGAGGCGCATCGGTACGGCGCGCGCAGGGTCACAGGCCACCCCCTCCCCCGCCGATCCCGCGCACCGGCGATCCGAACCGCTGGTCGATGGTCTGGCGTTGTGCCGGGTCATTGGCGGGCTGGTTCACGGCTCCGTCCTGCGGCGATGCGGGTGTTCCGGGGCCGGCGGCCCCTTGCGAATCGCGCGGCACCGCGGCGGAGGGCAGGCTCACGGCGCGCACCGTA
>DAOOQY010000347.1:0-5265 GCA_035389025.1 Verrucomicrobiota bacterium | reverse complement strand
TATTTCCAACCTCAACAACTGCAACCCTTCAGGAATTTAAACAGAATAACCGTGGGAAGGCGAGAACAGTCGCCGATAAAGTTCTTTACAGTCAGGCGTACCGCGGCTTATCGTCTGCCCTTTATTGATTTTGGCTGGACAGAACGGGTATGGAAGCAAAGACGAAGACGATCACGGATTTCCGGTTGCACGAGAAGGACACAGGGTCTGCCGACGTGCAAATAGCGCTTTTGACGCAGCGGATCAATCAGCTCACCGACCATTTGCAGAAGCACCACAAAGACCACAGCTCGCGTCGAGGCCTGCTGATGATGGTGGGGCAGAGGCGGCGTCTGTTGGACTACCTGCACACGACCGACTCGGGCCGCTATCTTGCGGTGACCAAAAAGCTTAAGCTGCGCAGGTAAGGGCCTCCGCGAGCAGTCCGCGATCATGTGTCGCGGCTCCAGCCACAGCAGAATCCTTGGGCGAACAGCTCGCTCATCCCAGTGGGGTGGGTCGGCCGGCAAAGCGCGGGCCGGCGGGAGCGACGCCTCAGACACACCGCGCCAACAAACACCAAGTCCTGCCGGCTTAGGGAAATTTCATTCGGCTTCTCCGCGTGGGCGGTCGACTGAAGTTCCTCCGGGTCGGCAGGCAGAATGAAAGTTCATATGCCTGAAACAGTCACCGTCCCCGTCGGGGCCGGCCAAATCCACATCGAAACCGGTCTGCTCGCCAAGCAAGCAGACGGCGCAGTCACCGTCCGGCTTGGGGAAACCATTGTGATCGTGGCCACGGTTGCGGCTGCCACGCCGCGGGAGGGGCAGGAGTTCTTCCCGTTGACAGTCGATTACCGCGAGAAAGCGGCGGCCGCGGGGAAATTCCCCGGCGGGTATTTCAAACGCGAAGGCCGGCCCACCGAGAAGGAGATATTAACATCGAGGATGATCGACCGGCCCATCCGGCCGTTGTTCCCGAAAGGGTGGTTCAACGAGGTGCAAGTGCAGAGCATTCTGCTCAGCGCCGACGGCGAAAACGACCCCGACATTCTCAGCATCAACGGGGCGTCCGCCGCCCTGATGGTCAGCGACATCCCCTGGGCCGGGCCCATCGCCGCCGTCCGCGTGGGCCGGATCAAGGGCCAGTTCGTCGCCAACCCCACCCACGCGCAGAAGGCGGAGAGCGACCTCGATCTGGTCTATGTCGGGAGCGAGACCGAGATGGTCATGTTCGAAGGATCCGCCCTCGAGATTCCAGAAGCGGATTTCATCGGCGCTCTCAGCTTCGCCCAGCTTTGCTGTCAGCCGCTGATCTCCGCCCAGAAAGACCTTGCGGCGAAGGCCGGAAGGCCGAAGCGCTCGATCACGGTCAGCGTGGTTCCCGACGAGATTCTGCGCGAAGCCAAGGCGCTGGCCGGCGACCAGAGCGTTCCGGCGCTGCTGACACCCGGCAAACACGAGCGCGAGGCCGCCTGGAAAGCCGTCACCGAGCAGGTGACGCCCAAGCTGATCGAGAAGTTCGGCGCGGAGAAGATCACCGATTTCGTTCTGAAGGATGCTTTCAACCACCTGCAAAAGGAGGCCGTGCGGGATCAGATTCTCAACCACGGAAAACGGCTCGATGGACGCGCCATGGACGAGGTGCGCCCGATCAGTTGCAGCGTGGGGCTCCTGCCGCGCGCCCACGGATCGGCCTTGTTCACCCGCGGCGAGACCCAGGCCCTGGCCCTTGTCACACTGGGCACCACCGAGGATTCGCAGGAAATCGATGCCTATACCGGCGGAGATAAGGAAAAGCAGTTCATCCTCCACTATAATTTCCCAAATTTCTCCGTCGGCGAGACCGGACGCATCGCGGGTCCGGGCCGGCGCGAAATCGGCCATGGAGCGTTGGCGGAACGGTCGATCGAGCCGATGGTGCCGCTCAAGGAGTTCCCTTACGCGGTGCGGGTCACCAGCGAGATCATGGAGTCGAACGGCAGCACATCGATGGCGACCGTGTGTGGCGGCAGCCTCGCCCTCATGGATGCGGGCGTGCCGCTGGTCCGGCCCGTCGCGGGCATCAGCATCGGGCTCTGCACCGAATACGGTCCGAGCGGAAAGATCGCCCGCTATGAAATGCTGACGGACATCATCGGGGCGGAGGACTTCTTCTGTGATATGGACTGCAAGATCGCGGGGACGGAGAAGGGCGTGACGGGTTTTCAGCTCGATCTGAAGCTCAAGGGCATTCCGCACCTGTTGATGGCCGAGGCGATCGAGAAGGCGCGCGTTGCGCGGCTCAAGATTCTCAAGATCATGGCCGAGGCGATCGCCGAGCCCCGGAAGGAACTCAGCAAGTACGCCCCGCGCATCCTGACGCTCAAGGTCAATCCGGAGAAGATCGGCGCGCTCATCGGCCCGGGCGGCAAGAACATCAAGCGCATCGTCGATGAGTCCGGATGCGAGATCAACATCGAGGATGACGGCACGGTGCAGATTTACTCGACCAGCGCCGAGGGCATGGAAGTGGCCCGTCGGGAGGTCGAGGCGATCAGCGCCGAGATCGAGGTGGGCAAGCTGTATCGGGGCAAGGTGGTCACCATCAAAGAATTCGGCTGTTTCGTCGAGGTGTTCCCCGGCCAGGACGGCCTTGTGCACATCAGCGAACTCGCCAACTTCCGCGTCAAACAGACCGAAGACATCGTCAAGCTCGGCGACGAAATCTGGGTCAAATGCCTCGGGGTGGATGAAAAAGGCCGGGTCCGCCTCTCCCGCAAGGCGGCCATGGAGGAACGCGACAAGCTCGAGCGCGAAAAGCAGCCGTCGGGTGAGGGAGAACGCCCGGCTCGGCGTCCGGAAGGCGATCGACCGCCGCGAAGCGAGCACCGATCGGAAAGGCCGGAGCGCAGGGAAAGGCCCAATCGAGGTGAGCGCAACGAGCGCGGTCCGCGCCCGGACCGGGGCGAGCGTCCGCCGCCGGAAGGGACGCCCACGAATCAGGCTTGATTTTGCCGATCACGTCTTCATAAGTACCAACGACTAACAACCCAATCGATTGTATGGCTGACATCGCAAACAAATACCCAGAAAACGTCCCCGGCAAGTATTACGTCGACAATCAATGCATCGACTGTGATCTCTGTCGCGAGACGGCTCCGAACAATTTCAAACGCAACGAGGACGGCGGCTACTCGTTCGTCTGCAAACAGCCTGAGAACGAGGACGAAGCGAGCCAGTGCAAGGACGCCAAGGAAGGCTGCCCCGTCGAGGCCATCGGCGACAATGGAGCCTAACCGTCCGTCGAACGAGTCGAAACGCCCCGCATGAGGGCACGCGGTCTGTGAAAACCGCCGGCTTTTGCATCATAGGGTGTGCCGGGTGACCTCACCGGGCAAACACGCCGAGAGGCGCGTCACCTTTGTTCTATCAGTCAAACCCGCAGGCGCTCGTGTCTGCGGGTTCTTTGTCTCGACCAATGACAACGCGTCGTGAATTCCTGCAACATCTGGGAGGCTGGAGCGCTGCAGCGGCGCTGTCAGCCAACCCGAATCGGCGCGCGCTGGCGGCCGATGCGGACGCTTTGCCAAACCCTGTGCTGCTCTTTCCAGGACCTTGGGCTTTCCGTTTGCCGCGTGGCAGCATCATCCTCGTCAGCGACGCCCAACTCGAGGAACTCGAGGACCCGGACCGCGAGGTCGATCTGAGCCTGAGTGCGACGCCTCATCGAACCACGCTGCGGCGCCTCTGTCAGCAACAGCAGGCCCAGGGCGCAAGAACGCTCATCCTCGCTTTCGATCAGTTCTTCTCGCAGTACCGTCTCGGCCAGGGGGCCAATCCGCGTCGACTGACGCCCGACACGGACGAGTACATCGCGAAGGTCGCCAGGATCAGTCAAACCCTCAAGGCGCACGGTTTGGGACTCGAGTTGAGCCTGCTCAGTCCGCTCGAACTGGGCCCCGCCTATCGCAAGCGCACGGGCGAGTCGGGCCGATGGGTCCAGTACCGCGAGGGCCTCCGCGACCCGCGGACCGGGCGCTACGAGGTCCAGTTGTGGCAGCACCGGCGTTGGACCAACAATAAGGGGGCAATCGAACTGGATCGAGCCGGCGTGCGCGTCTTTGCCTTCAGGGAAAGGCCTGTGGGCGGCACCCCCTTCTGGCACGTCTCACCCGAGGAGATTCGCGAGTTGCGCCAACCGCCGCAGGTCGAGGAATGGAACGGCATGCTTGTCGAGGCGGGCACTTCGTTCGCGGCCCGCCGCGTCACGGTGCGGGGCGTCGGGGATGCCGACGCCGGTCCGCTGGACCGTGTGCTGGTTGTGCTGAGCTACGAGACGCCGGAGTTGGATTACTTCAGTCCGCAGGCCCTGCCGTTTCTGAAGGATCTGATCGATCGGTATCATCGGGCCGGCGTGCCGCTCAACGGACTCTATGCGGACGAAATGCACATCCAGCAGGACTGGGTTTACCACGGGCATCATGACGAAGGGCAATTCACTCTGCGCTACCTGACGCCCAGCATGGCGCGCGCCTTCGCAGCCCAATTCGGAGCCGAGTTCGCAGATTTCGAAAAGTACCTCGTCTACTTCACATACGGCCAGCACGGCTTTCTCTCCGGACTCGACGCCCGCGACCCCGCCCAACACGTCATCGGCACCGATCCCGCCGATGTGCAGCGCACCTTCCTCCTGCGCCGGCGCTATTATAACCTGCTGACGCGCAAGGTGGTGGGGCTGTTCGCCGAAGCGAAAGCTCACGCCGAGCGGCAATACGGACACGAACTCGAGTCGCGCGCCCACGCCACGTGGGCCCAGAGCCCGACCATCGACCGGTGGGACACGGGGCCGTCGCCGCACGCGCCGCGTCAATACGAGTACACGCCGAATTTCAAGTGGTCGAACACAGTCCACCAGGCCGCGTCGGCCTGTGACGATTACTTCCGGTGGAACGACTTCCTCACCGGCGGCGGCAACGACCACGCCGAGGGCGGCTGGTCCGACCGCAATTACTACGCCCTCGCCCTGGCCTGTTCGACCGGCATATTGAACCGGACGCCCTACGCCTACGCCGCCCACTGGGGCATGCCCGGCGCGGTGGCGGAACGCCGCCAAGCCCTCGTCGATGCGTGCGGCGCGTCCGCAAGCCCGCCCTTCCAAGCCATCGAGAACTCGGAACACCGGGACATCGAGGTCCTGATGCTTTACCCCCTCTCGCTGGTCGCCTGCGAGGAGAGGTTCGGCTCCTGGATGACGCAGTACGGGTATGCGAATTACGTCACGCCCGAGGTGCTTCTCGAACGCGGA
>DAOOQY010000346.1:0-5267 GCA_035389025.1 Verrucomicrobiota bacterium | reverse complement strand
GGAGTGGGGACGTCCTCGTCCCCGACGATGGCAGTCGTAGAATGTGTTCGCGGGCGACGAGGCCCTGCCTGCCGGCAGGCAGGCGTCGCCCCTCCGGCGTGGAGGTTGGCGCAGGCAGTGGTGCGGCGGTTGACCGCCGCTTTTCGAAGACGATGATCGGTCGCGCCCCGCGCAAAGCGTTGTGGAATCACACGCTCAACGCTCAACCATCAACCAACATCAAGGCAACAGGTACAACTCTCCGCCGGATCCCACCAAGGCCAACCGCCCGTCATTCGGGCTCATTTGCAGATCGCGCACGGCCCGTCCAGGCAGCGGCAGTGGCAGTTGCAGGAGTTGAATTCCGGTCCGCGCATCCCAGCAGCGCAACACGCCGGAGTCATCCGACGCGAGCAACCGCTGCCCCTCGTGCGCGAAGACGACCGCCCGAAAGCCCGTCCCAACATTCTCCATCCTGGCTATCGGCTTCATCCCGGTCAGTTCCCAGACCTCGGCGCCCCTCTGTTGGCCAACCGTCGCCAATGCTCCCCGGGTGCTCACATCGAAGTCCATGACCGCGGTTGGCACGTGCGTGGCGGCCAGCGCGTTCGTGGCGCGAATCGGCCAGGCCACCAACCGCTGGTCGGGGCCGCAGCTCAGCACGTATTCGCCATCCGGACTGAACGCGATGCGCCCGATCCGGGCAGTCTGAACTGAAAACTGTGCGGAGACCGTGCCCGATTCGACGTCGAGCAACCGCAGGACACGATCGTCGCCTCCGGCGGCCACCAGGCGGCCGCCGGGATGTTCGTCCAGCGCGCGGATCGGAAAGGTGCCGACCGTGAATTCCCGGACCAGAGTGCCGTTCGTGCTGGACCGGACTTCGATCCGTCCCGCCCGCCCGCCCGAAACGACAAACGCGTCGTCCGTCGTGAGGGCGAGTCCGCCCATCCGTCCCCGGGTGCTTTGGACAGTCCAGTTCGTTTCTCCGGTCTCCGCATCCTGTCGCCACAACTCGCCTTCTGGCCCCGCTGCAACGAACCACGGTTCGTGGTGAGCGAAGCGCACGCGAATCGTGCCGGAAGCGTGGACCTTTCGGAAGGCTTCGCCAACCGCTATGGACGATGGGTCCCACACACGGAGGTGCCGGTCGCTTCCGCCGCTGACCAAGCGATGCTGCTGACCCAGAAACGCGACCGCGAAGATCGGCCCTTGGTGGCCAGATAAAACCTGCGCTTCCGCGGAACCTTCGAGCCGCCAGTGCAATAGGACCCCGTCATCCGTTGCCGCCGCCAGCGATTGCCCATCCGCACTCCAGGCCAGACAGCGGACGCCCCCGCCCGTCTCGCGCAGCGAGCGCGCCAGATCGCCTGAGGCGGGATTCCACAATCGGACCTGGCCATCGGCTGACGCGCTGGCGACGAGGGTGCCGTCCGGACTCCAGGCCACGCTCATCACCTTGGCGGCATGGGCCTGCCAGGCGCGTTTGGCGATGGGTCTTGACCCCGGCTCGGGCGGGTCGGCGGAGGTTTCGGATTCCTTTGCGGCCAAACCGACGTGGATGCGTCCCTTTGCGTCGCCGCAGGCATAGGCCTCCAACCGCGCGTGGACGTCCAGCGCCAAGAGCCCGGGCAACCTCCACATCACCACAGTCGGCGGGCTTCGATTGCCCGCGCGCCACAGTTCGAGTCGACCGCCGTCGTTGACGGTCAACACATCGCCTGTCTTGCCGAAAAAGGCCGCCTGATTCAAGGGGGCTTGGGTCCCGATCCACTCGAGCACCACGCCCGTCTCGACGTCGACCACGCAGACCGTGCCGACTTCGCTGCTGGTCACCAACCGCCGGTTATCGGCGCTGAATTGCACCGAGCAGATTCGATCGGGATGCAGGCGCTGGCGCAGCAACAACCGGCCTGAGTCGGCATCCCAGACGCGCAGGTTCCCGCCCCAATCGCCGCTGACGATTCGAGTCCCGTCGGCGTTGGCGGCGAGGCAGGACACGCCCTGTTCGTGCGCCTGCCAGGACCGATGCCCACCCCCTTGGGAACGATCCAGGAACCGATATTCCCAGCCTCGCAGTTCGGTCCGAGTGGCATCGAGCACCTTCTGGGCTCGGTCGGGATCATTGGCCGCGAAGGCGCGCCGCGCCTCGTCGAGTTGCTGGGCGTAGGCGCGCAACTCTTCGCGGTGTGCGAGTTCCCGGGCCGCCTCGATCCGGGCCCGAACGGCGGCGACTTGTTTTTCGAGCGTCAACGCTCCGATCACCCCCAACGTCGCCACCAACCCCGTACCCAGGAGCACGGCCGTCGCCGGGCCGGGATTCAACTGCGCCCAGCGCCGCGTCCGCTTGATCCAGGAGAGGGGGCGAGCCTGGATTTCGCGATGGGCCAGGAACCGCCCCAAATCCTCGGCCAGTTCCCTTGCCGAGCCATAGCGGTCGCGCGGGTCTTTGCGCAGGCATTTCGAGCAGATGAGTGCCAGGTCGCGCGGGACCAGTGGATTCAGCGCCGCTGGCCAGGGCGGATCGGCTCGCGTCACCTGTTGCAGCACGCCAGCCGGTGAAGCCGCCACGAACGGCGCGCGTCCGGTCAACAAGCGGTACAGCACCGCCCCCAACGAGTAGACGTCGCTACGCACGCTCGCAGTCTTCGCTCCGCCCACGAGTTGCTCGGGCGCCACGTAAGCCAGCGTGCCCAGAAGCACGCCGGTGCCGGTCAGGTCCGATCGACCCGCAATGGGGCGTGCCAGGCCGAAGTCGGTAATGCGCACCCGACCGTCGGCGCCGAGCAGCAGATTCGAGGGCTTGAGATCCCGATGGAGCACGCCTGCCTCGTGAGCGGCTTGCATCCCCTCGGCGGCCGCCTTGACGCAAGCCGCCGCTTTCTCCGGCGCCTCGAGGCACTCGCTCGACCGGCCCTCGAGATTCGCGCCCTCGACATATTCCATGACCAGGTACGCCTGCCCGTCGCGTTCGCTGAAATCATGGATGCTGACAATGTTCGGGTGCCGGAGCTTGGCGAGCGTGAGCGCCTCTTGACGGAACCGTTCACGCGCCTCCGGCATGCCCAAAGAGCCGATCGGCAGGAGTTTGATGGCGACCCAGCGTTCGAGGTCGGTCTGCCAGGCCTTGTAGACCACGCCCATGCCGCCCGCGCCCAATGGTTCGCGCAGTTCGTAATTGCCCAGCCGCGCGTGCGTCGCGCCTTCGAGAGGGATGTCGTCGAGGATGAGTTGGGCAGCCCCGAAATCTACCTCCGGACTGGCGGGGGCGGCGGACACATCGTCCAGCGCGCACACGGGACAGACCCCGCCCAACTCCGCATCGAGCGGATGTCCGCACCTTTCACAGTGGGCCCTTTCAGTCGGTTCGCTCATCGGCGCAGTCTCCCGGGGCCGTCGACCCTCGCCCCAGCCCGGCGCACCCGCGCGGCAGACTCCGGCTGGGGAGAGCACCCGCGTGAGGGGCTGGGTCTAACCCGAAAACAAGCACCGGACTCGCGTCGAGATCGTCTGCCCCCCGCAACTCTCCACCGTCCTCCATCGCCATGGCTCCGCGGTGTCCATGCCAAGAGAAAGTGGAAATCTGTCAGAATGTTACCGAGCCGCCCGTCGTTCAGGCCAGTCGCTTCTTTGTTCCCTGCGTTCTTTGGCGGCTTCGCCTACTTCCCCGCCAGGATCGCCTGCAGTTCCCGCAACTCTCTGTCGAGGTCCGCCCCGGCCCCCACCGTGGCGGCCAGTTCCTCGATGATCAACTGGCGAAGGCGCTGGCGGATCCGGTGGATGGCGATGCGCACCGCGCCAGGCGTCATCCCGAGTTGGCGCGCGAGTTCAGCCTGGGTCTCGATTCGCTCCTTCGCGTACAGCACGGGCAACAAATGGGAGACGAGCCTCTGCCGGACCGGATCAGCCGCCTCCGCCTCGAGCCGACGGACCGCGCGTTGCACCACCGTGCGGCTCCATTCGACGTCGAACGCCTGATCCGGTCGCAGACCGGTGTGGGCGACCTCGAATCCGGGGTGGTCCGGACCAGTGTCCAACGGCACGTGGATCACCCGACCGCCCTTCTTGATCGTGCGGCCGTGCGCCTGGACCTGGCTCCAGTAATGCCTCATGCAGACCAGCAGGAACGACCGGAACCGTCCTTTGTCGGGATCGACTGTCTTGAGCACGTCGGGATGCAGTATGTGGACCAGAAAATCCTGTGCCAGGTCGTCCACATCATCTCGCGGGCAGCCCGCGCTGCGGAAGAACGCCTTGATGGGCCTTTGATACGTCTCGCAGAGCCGGGTCAATGCGGGCATCGACTGATCCCGCGCCGACAGCACCATTGTCCAGAGCGTGACCGGGAATGCGACCCCGCCCCGTCGAGGCCACCCGACGCCACACTGTCCCTGGGAAGACATCTGTGCGACTTATGCCTCGGCACGACGGAAATGACAATGCCAAAGCATCGGAGCGGCGACGTCCTCGTCGCCTCGAACACCCTTTCTTTCAACTCGCGGCGCCGAGCATTCTTCTCCGGATCCTCGCTTGTCTAAAGCCGAAACTCCTCGATCACCCCCGCCTGCCACCGCTCGGCGGCGCTCGGCAGCCCGGCCGGGAACCACTGCCGGAACGTGCGGTTCCTCTCAAGCATCTTCGCCAGCGACACCAGCGGTGGCAGCGAACGGAATCCCTCGGTGTCCGGGAGATTCAGGTCCAGGCTCGGCCGCAATGCGTCACGGAGTTCGCAGGAGCCGGACAAAGGCCTCGTAGATTTCCCGAGTCCCATACTTCAAGAACAGTTTCTCATACCGCGCATCCTTCAAATCCAGCCCGTTGCGTCGGATCAGCATCTCGACATCATCGGCATCCACGGACGTGCGATGTGGCGACGCCTGTTTGAGAACGTGCAGCTTCATCGCCAGCAGGTGATCCAGGCAAGGGACGCGCGCCAGGGTGCCGCCAAAGTCACGCTCTTCGGAGGCCTGGACCATACGATCGAAAGTCGAGTTCTCAACGAACATCAAGTCAAGTCCATCGCCGCCGTTAGGTTGGGTGAACTGCGCGAACGCCGACGCCTCAGCAAACCGAGCGAGTCCAGCCGCCGTCAAACGAGCGAACCACGCCTCTCGCTCCTCCCGGCGCACCAGGAAATCCACGTCAAACGTGGCGCGTGTGTGGCCGTGCGCTGCGACTGCATACCCGCCGATGACGAGAAACCCCAGCGCCGACTCCTTCGATCACAGACCTTTGTTGAAGCGGCCTGCGATCCGGCGGAGGTCTTCAGCCAAAAAAGAACGCAAAGA
>DAOOQY010000345.1:0-5299 GCA_035389025.1 Verrucomicrobiota bacterium | reverse complement strand
AAACCCGGAACTTGGTGCAGCCATAGGGGATGAGCGTCACCGGCTCCGCCGGTTTCGACCGGGCGGCCGGCACAGGCGGCAGCCGGGGGGACTTGGGGTCGGGGTTCCAGGCGACTTCGACCGCGTTGGCCCGCAGCTTGAGGGGCGCCGCCAGGGGCCAGTCCCAGCGAGCGGGCATGGCCGCGCGTTCGACGGTCAAGCCGGGGTCTTGCACATCCAGCGCGAAACGCCACCGGGCGGCGGGGTCCGGCGTATTGGGGTCCTTGGTGTCGGGGATGGGCAGCGCGAAAAGCAGCGGGCCATAAGAAACCGAGGCGTAAGGCACACCCCGGGTGCTGGCTTCCTCCGGAATCGTCACCGGCGTGGCCCGATGGGCACCGTCGTAAGGCGGCTCCGACGCCGCGTCGCGTCCCCGGTGCACGCTGGGGGTCATGGGGAACCGCAACCGGACGGTATCGCCAGGCTTCCAACTGCGGTTGACCCGCGCGAAACCCCTGGCGTTCCGCTCGACCGCGAGAGCGGAGCCATTCACGCTCAGGGCGGGCGCCGCGCACCAGCCAGGCACGTGCAAGTCGAGCGGGAAGGCTATCTCGCGCGCCGGTTGCACGGAGATGTCGATGGTGTCGTTAAAGGGGTAATCGGTCTGACAGACGAGCACGACCGGCACACGGTCGGCCACCAGTGCCGTCACTTTGCTGGGGCTGTAGCAGACGGCGGCCAGGCCGTTGTCATACGTGGCCATCCACAAATGCGTGACGAACCAAGGCACGATCCGGTTGAGCGCGGCGGTGCAACAGAGGGGCGAGTGCTTGGGTTGGTAAGTCCCACCGCTCGCCCGTGGCCCGTGAGGGAAATCCGGAGAGCCGTTGGCGAACCGGTTGGGACTCTGGAAATAGACGTGGGTCTTGAAATCACGGGACACCGTGGCCGGTCCCGCGTTGAAGAAGGCGCGTTCGAGCCGATCCGCCATCCGACCTTCGCCGGTCACCGAGAGCAGGCAGACTTGGCTCCAGATGTATCCCGCCACGTCGCAGGTTTCACTTCCCCGGAACGCACCTGTGGGGCCATACCACTCGTCGGAAACCGGCACGCCGTGAGGTTGCATGGCGACGCGCTCAAGCAAGTCGTGCCAGCCGACGGCGGCATCGAGGCAAGCTCGATCGCCGGTCCACAGGTAGCCCACGAGCCAAGGCGTGGTGCTTTCGATGAATTCGACCACGTGGGCGTTGTCCACGGAGGCGCCCGGCTTCAAGTCAGGCGCGTGACGGTAACGACTCAGACTGGGCAGAAGCGCCGCCCCCTCTCTCTTGAACATGGCGTCCAAGGCCTCGGCGATGGCCGGGTTGCCTGTCCAGCAGTAGGTGTCAAAAGCCGGCCACGGATTCGACAGGTTGCCCGTGATCGAGCGCAAGCAGTCAGGGTCACTGCCGTAGGCCGTGACGAGCGCTTCCAGAATGTGCGGGTCCCCCGACCCGGCGTAGAACCCCGTCATGGCGCGCCCCAGCAGACCGCAGGCCCAGAGCGGCCAGCCTTCCAAGGCGGCGGCGACCGCCTTCCGGTCGTCGGGCTTGTTTCGGTCGAGCCACCAGAGAAAGAGCAGGCCGTTGGCGTTCATATGATCGGCCACTGCGTCGAGCCGTCGTTTGGCCTGCTGGATCAGGGCCTCGTCGTGCAGCGCGAAGCCGAGTCGGGCCAGGCCGTCAAACCAGTAACCGCCCCCTTCGTAGGGCCAGGCGCCCTTGTACCAGAAGAGGCCCTCGCCGGTCATTTTGTGGTCGGGCGCCCAGGCCCGTTTGAACTCGTCGTCGTACTCGTCCATGTGGCCGGTGAAGCCGTCTCGCGCGGCCAGGCACCAATCGCGCAGCCAACCGGCGGGTTCGACCGCGCCGGGAGGTAACGGGAGCAACGCCGGACGTGAGGGCGTCTCAAAGGGCCGGGCGTAGTTGACTCGGACTGGAGCGGGCGCCGTCGCCGGTGAATCGGCGGCGCAGACGTTCCATACCGCGGCCGTGCTGACAGCGACCAAGACCGTATGCAGAACTGCGCTCTTCATTTTCAGGTGTCTCGCTTTCTCGCCCGCAGGTTGACTTCTTCCGCGGACTCCGGCGTCGCGGTGTTGGAGAGTGGTGCCCAATGCAGGCTAGGGTGTTTCACCGCTTATCTGTCGGATGTAATAGTAATCCCTGGGGTCGGGGCCAGGATTCGTCTTCATGTCCCACACCGTCACGTAGCGCACCGGTTGGCACGTCTCGGCGCTGAGCCATTTGTGAATCGTCGCGTGACCGTCGGCAAAGGCGAATCCGCACGCCCCGTTGTGATAGCTGGCCGGCAGATCACCCCACGCCCGGACCGTGGCCATGATGTACATGGCGGCGTCATTGATCGTGTCCGGATGCTCGTCGAGAAAGACCCAGACGCTCCCCGGCGGGTTCTTGCTCATGTCCGACATTCGTTTGTAAACGATGAAACCACCGTAGCCGTCCTTGCTGCCCCGCGAGGTTCCGTCGCCGACCCAGAAGTTCATCGAGATGCTGCGGACCCGTTCGCTCCATCCTCGGCCGCGTTGCAGGCCCGAGAGATACTTGTCGGCGGGACACTTGTAGAGATTCTTCGCCTTCCCATAGTAGGGCGCCAGCCGGGCGTAGCGCGCCTCGGTCAGATACGCCGTGTTGGTGTTCTCTTGCGAAGTCGTCCAATCGAGGTAGCCGCCCACAAAGCTTGCGCCTTCGTCCGAAGCCGAGCCGTCAACCGTAGTCCCGTTTTGGTTGGGGCAGAGCAGGTCATTGTTGTCGTGGGCGTACATGAGCCAGGCCAGGACCAGTTGCTTGCTCTTGTTCATGCAGGCAATCCCTTGGGCTTTGCTCTTGGCCTTGGCCAGGGAGGGGAGCAACAGGCTGGCGAGAATCGCGATGATGGCGATCACCACCAACAGTTCAATCAAGGTGAAGCCCCGAACTGCCCCACCAGTGCATCCGCCGGTTGTCGGCAACGCCGACTCTTCAGTCGGCGTGTTGGGGAGAGAGCCACTCAGCCTCCGCTCCGAGGGTGCAGGCCACGGAGAACTCGCCGACGGGAATGTCGGCGTTACGCCGCAACGTATAACTTTGGGAAGCACCACCGACAAACCACTGCTCTTCGGGAGGTGGTGGTTTGGTGGCTGGTCAGGAGGGGCGAACCACGGAACACACGGAACACACGGAAGAGAACCACGAAACCGACGATCCGATCGACGCGGCGTCTGCGTGTTCCGCGGGGTCGTCAGCAGCACGTGAGTCGTCATGGTTGACATCGCGCGGCCGGGGGTTATTGGCGCAGACGATAGAACTTCTGCCCCTCGGCTGGCGTGACGGTCTGCGGGCTGGTCGCGTTGGGCAGATCGTTCCACCCGCCGGTGACCCGGTCGGCGATTTGGAGCGTGCCTGTGCCAGTCCAGGAAACGACCACGCTGTTGCCCTGGCGCACGATGGTCAAGGTCTGGGGCTGTGACACCAGTTTCCGGATCGTCAGACCGTTCAGGACGCACAGCGCAGGGTTGCCGGTGCTGCCAGTGACCGTTCCGTCGGTTACCGGCACATTGGCGAAGTACAGGGTGTTGTCCGGCGTGAAGATGCCGTTGGCGACAAACGCCGCGGGCGAGGCCCCATTCACGACGAAACTTCTCGCGCCTGGGCCGTGGGATCCGGAAAGGAAGTACAGATCGACTGAGGGCACTATTCCCAAGCCGCTAATCGTGAAATCCGCCCGCTCGACGCCCATGACACTGTCCACGAAGAACAGGTAATCTCCCCACAAGGCGTCCGCGGCGGCTGGATCGGCGCCCCCGAACCAATCGTCCGCGCCCACCGGTCCCATGATGAACCCGACGGTAGTGGCGTCGCCGAGCGAGTTAACCAGGTTCGTGCCGCTGGCACTCAGGGTCCGGTCGTCGGTGCCGTCCCACAGCCGCGTGTCGAGCACGATCTCACTCCAGGCCGTGCCCCCGCCAGCCGGACCCTGTCCAACGTAAAGCGGCCCTGGGCCGCGCGGTCCGGGATCATTCTGGATGCCGGTGAAATCGATGTTGATGGTCGCCGCCGCCAACGATTCGTTCAGGGCGACAAAGGCAAAGTCGCCCGTCTGAGTGACGGGCGGAACCGCGTCGTCGCCAAAAATGATGCGGAAAGTGTTGGTCGAGGCTGACGCCCAACCGCCCGCCGGGGTGTAGGTGATGGTGGTGACGGTTGAACCCGCCGGCTTGCTGACCGTCGCCACCACCGCCTGTCCATTCACCTCGAGCTGAACCGAGCTGGGGACGACCCGAGTGACGTAGTCCTGCAACTCGACCTTGATTGCCGTGTTGCGCCGGACCGTGTTGCCCGTGGGCGACGCGGACTTGATGAAGGGCTGTGGCAGCGGTTGCCGAATCGTCAACCCGTTCAGAACGGTCAGCGCCGGGTTGCCCGTGCTGCCGGTGACCGTTCCGTCGGTTACGGGGACCTTCGCGAAGTAGAGGGTGTTAGCCGGAGTGAAAATCCCGTTGGCGGTGTAAGGAGCGCGCGAGCCCTCGGTGACGATAAAACTGCGCGCGCTGGCCGCGTGCGACCCGGAAAGGAAATAGAGATCGACCCAGGGAACGTCGCCCAAACCGCTGATGGTGAAGTCGGCCTGTTGGGTCCAGGAGACACTGTCCATAAAAAACAGGTAGTCTCCCCACAGGGCGTCAGCCGCGGCCGGGTCGGTCCCCGCATACCAATCGTCGGCCCCCACCGGACCCATGGTGAAACCGACGGTGGTGGTTTCGCCGAGGGAGTTGACCAAGTCATTGCCGCTGGCGCTGAGCGTTCGGTCGTCGGTGCCGTCCGGCAGTCGGGTGTCCAACGCGATTTCACTCCACGCGGTGCCTCCGCCGGCGGGGCCTTGGCCCACATAGAGCGGGCCGGGGCCGCGCGGTCCATATTCATTCTGGGTGCCGGTGAAGTCGATGTTGACGATCGCCGCCGCCAGGGCTTCGTCTAGAACGGCAAAGCCAAAATCGCTCGTCTGGACCACTGGCGGAACGGCGTCATCCGCGAAGACGATTCTGAAGGCGTTGGTCGAGCCTTGCACCCAACCGCCGGCTGGAGCGTAAGTCACGGTGGTGATCGCCGAAGCGACCGGCTTGCTGACCGTCGCCATCACCGCCTGTCCGTTCACCTCGAGTCGGACCGAACTCGGCACGACGTGTGTGACATAGTCCTGCAATTCGACCGCGATGGCGGTGTTGAACCGAACCGCCGGCCCCGTCGGTCCCGCGGACTTGACGAACGGCTGCGGCTTCGCC
>DAOOQY010000344.1:0-5301 GCA_035389025.1 Verrucomicrobiota bacterium | reverse complement strand
GTACGACGCGCTGATTGCGGAGGGCGTGACGCCGATCCGGCGTTGGGGCAGCCCGGAGGACGTGGGCCGGGCTGTGGCGGCCATCGCGGAGGGTGCTTTTCCCTTCAGCACGGGCGAGGTGCTGAACGTCGACGGCGGCTTTCATCTGCGGCGTCTCTAGCACCATGCCGCTCAAGACTGACACCCAATTGACGGCGCACGCCTTGCGGGCGCGCATCGAGCGTCTTTTCGATCTGTCCGCCGCCAAGATTCTGGCCATCGAGGGCGGGGCGAGCCCGGAGGCGGGCGCCCCCGTGCACACCGTGCGCGGGCGTTACACGGCGCGGGGGTGGACGGAGTGGACGCAGGGGTTTCAGTTCGGCTCGGCGCTGTTGCAGTTCGAGGCGGACGGCGACACGCAGTTCCTCGAACTGGGGCGTCGGCAGACCCTGGCGCGCATGGCCACGCACGTGTCGCATGTGGGCGTGCACGACCACGGATTCAACAACGTTTCGACGTACGGCAATTTGTGGCGCCTCATGCGCGAAGGCAGAATCCCGTTCGACCAGCGCGAGAACGATGCCTATGAGTTGGCCTTGAAAGTCAGCGGCGCGGTCCAGGCGGCGCGCTGGACCCGGACGGCGGACGGCAGCGGTTTTATCCACAGCTTCAATGGTCCGCACTCGCTGTTCATCGACACCATGCGAACGCTCCGTTCGCTGGCCATCGCGCATCAACTGGGCCACGTGCTCATGGGCGAACAGGATGTCCGGATTTCGCTGCTCGAGCGCCTGATCCGGCACGCCCAGGTTACGGCGACCTACAATGTTTTCTACGGCGAGGGCGAGGGCCCGTACGACGTGTGCGGGCGCGTCGCGCATGAAAGCGTGTTCAACCCGGCCAACGGAGTTTACCGCTGCCCCAACTCACAGCAGGGCTACTCGCCGTTCAGCACCTGGACGCGCGGCCTGGCGTGGGCGATCCTCGGTTTCGCCGAGCAACTCGAGTTTCTGGCCGCGCTGCCCGACCAATCGATCGAGTCGGAGCTTTATTTCCACGGCAGGCCTCCCGCGGTTGAAGGCGCTTCCGCGAGCTTGAAGAGGATGCGACGCCTCTTCACGGTCGGGGCCCTGACGCCAAACGGAATCCGCTTCTGGATGACCCGCGCCGCCACGGTCACCGCCGACTTCTATCTCGAGAATTGCTGCGCGGACGGCATTCCGATGTGGGACACGGGCGCGCCGAATCTGCATCGGCTGGGCGATTACCTCGACCGGCCGTCCGACCCGTACAACCCGTGGGAACCGGTTGACAGTTCGGCGGCCGCGATCGCCGCCCAGGGTCTGTTGCGATTGGGACGGCACCTCGACCGGAGCGGACGGTCCCGCGAGGGCCGGCGGTATCGCCAGGCCGGTCTGACCGTGGCGCGCACGCTCTTCGACGAGCCGTATCTCTCGACCCGGCCACGCCACCAGGGCCTCATCCTGCACTCGGTTTATCATCGTCCCAACGGATGGGACCACACGGCGCGGGGCCAGAAGGTCCCGAACGGCGAGAGTTCGATGTGGGGCGATTACCATGCGCGCGAACTGGCGCTGATGCTGCTCCGGGAAATCCGCGGAGAATCACCTCTGGTGTTTTTCCGATCATGAAAGGGCCGCTGTCTCTGGTCCGGATTCCCTCGCTCAAGGGCGTCGACGACTTTCGCCAGCACGCCGCTTCCCTGGGACTCGAAATGCCGTGTGACGACGCAATCCTCGTGGGGTCGGCGTCCCCCCTGGCGCAGCCCGTTGCGGACATCACGATCAACGGCAAGAGGCTGGCCAACAGGTGGGCCGTGCAACCGATGGAAGGATGGGACGGCACCACGGATGGCGGCGTCACCGATGACGTGCGGCGGCGATGGCAGCGCTTCGGGCAGAGCGGGGCCAAGCTGATCTGCGGCGGCGAGGCCATGGCGGTCCGGCCCGACGGACGGGCGAATCCGCATCAGCTTGTCATCGACGATGCTCACCGGGCCGGCCTGGCCGAACTCTGCCGGATCGCCCGACGCGCGCACCGGGAACAGTACGGCGGCGCGGACGACCTGGTGATTGGCTTTCAACTGACTCACTCGGGGCGCTTTTGCCGGGCGCGCGAGAAGCAGCCGCCCGAGCCGCGGGTCGCTTATCGGCATCCGTTGCTCGATCGCAAGTTCGGCGTCTCGAACGACGCCCAGGTGATGAGCGACGCCGAGGTCGGGTCCTTGATCGGACAATACGTTGAGGCGGCGCGGATCGCCGCTGAGGCGGGGGCCGACTTTGTGGATTTGAAGCATTGCCACGGGTATTTGCTGCACGAGTTTCTGGGCGCGCACACGCGTCCGGGCCGGTATGGCGGCAGCTTCGAAAACCGCACCCGCATTCTGCACGAGTTGGTCGCCGCAATCCGAGCCTGCGGGAACCGGATCGATCTGGGCGTGCGCTTGAGCGCCTTTGACTGTGTCCCGTTCAGACCCGACCCGGCAGGGTCCGCGCCGGGCAAGCCGGGGCCGGGTGTGCCCGAGGATTTCAGCGGGTGTCTGCCGTATCGGTACGGTTTCGGGATCGACCCGCTCGACCCGGTCAAGCCCGATCTGTCGGAGGCGTTTCGGTTCGTGGCGTTGTGCGACGAGCTGGGAATCAAGGTGCTCAACCTCACCGCCGGCTCGCCTTATTACTGTCCGCACATCCAACGCCCGGCGGCGTATCCACCCAGCGACGCCTACCGACCGCCGGAAGACCCGTTGGCCGGGGTGGCGCGGCATCTGTGGGCTGTGCGACGCCTCAAAGCGGCGGCCCCGGCCGGCTTGTTGATCGTCGGGTCGGCCTACAGCTACCTGCAAGACTACCTGCCGCAGGTCGCGCAGGCCGTGTTGCGGGCGGGATGGGTCGACGTCGTGGGCGTTGGCCGCGCCGTGCTGAGCTATCCGCGGATGCTGGCGGATGCCGTCGAGGCGGGGCGGTTGCAGACCAAGCGCATCTGCCGCACGTTCAGCGACTGCACAACGGCGCCGCGCAACGGCCTGATCAGCGGATGCTATCCGCTGGACAGGTATTACGCTGAGAAACCGGAGGCGGCGGCGCTGAAGAGGATGAAACGGGGGTGAAAGAGGAGACGCGGATTGAATGGAAGCCATGGAAGCCACGGATCGAACACGGATCGAACACGGATCGAACACGAATCAAACAGGGATTGAATGGAAGCCACGGATCGAACACGGATCACACACGGATAATGGCACCGATGAAGACCGGAATGAAGTTGGGGGGTGTGGACGGTGGGCATGGGGTATTCGGGCCGGGGGAGGTTTCGACAAGGGTTTCGGCGAAGGTGGCGATGAAGGTGGCGATGAAGGCGGAGCTGGCGCACAGTCGGTTGACGTGTGGGGCGGCATCCTCGAAAGGGATGAATTGCCCATGGAGACTCCTCGAGCGGGTTGCAGGATGTCTTGCGTGCGCAGCGCTTGTTCTTCTGCTCGCTGCGCCGGTTGTTGACGCCGCGGCTTCGCCGGCCCGAAGCGAACGGAGTCTCTGCGGAGACTGGTTTTTCCAGACCAACGGTGCGCCTGCCGGCCAGTGGAAGCGCGTCCGTGTGCCGTCGTCCTTCGAAACCCACGAGGGCACGAACTTCAACGGCGTCGGGTGGTATCGTCTGGCGTGGAGGGGAGAGGCGCCGGCGGGTGGGGACCGCCTGCTGCTGCACTTCGAGGCGGCGGCGACCGAGGCGGATGTGTGGGTGAACGATCGGAAGGTCGGACGCCATCTTGGCGGGTGGACGCCATTCCGCTGCGACGTCACGGAGGCGCTGCGGGCGGGGGCCGATACCACCAACGAGGTCCGGGTGCGTTTGGACGAGAAGGTGGGGCACAACACCCAGGGCTTCCTGCCGATTGTCCAGCCCCATTTCGGCGGGTTATGGGGCGAAGTGTCACTGCTGCGGGTGCCGCCGGTGTCGATCGACGACTTGGGTCTGCGTGCGGCGGGCAATCCATCGACCGGGTGTCTGGAGATCGATGTGCCTTTGGTCGGGGAGACGGCAGAGTCGGTGGACACACTCGATGTCAAGTGGCGGCTCGAGGGCGAACGCAACTGGCAGTCGGCTGCGCTTCGGCTGCATCCGGTCGAGCCGGCGGCGGGAGATGGGCAAGCCGGGGCGGGGGTTCTGAGGAGGGAGGGCGCGACCCTGCGCGCGGAGATTCCGGTTGGCGCACCGGTCTTCTGGTCGCCGCGGGCGCCGGTGCTCTACGAGGTTGGCGTGCAGCTTCCCGATCGGGGGGCGCGGAAGGGCGACTTCGTCGGCACGCGTGCGGCCTTTCGCTCGATCCAGGCGGTTGGCGATCAGTTGCGCCTGAATGGCGTCCCGCTCAACGTGCGCGGTCTGTTGAACTGGGGGTATTACCCGCCGTGTTTGGCGCCGTTTCCGGACGAGGGCCGGTTCCGTCGGGACCTTGCGTTCGCGCGCGAGCGCGGATTCAACCTGATGAAGTTTTGTCTGTGGGTGCCGCCCAGGCGCTATCTCGAGATGTGCGACGAATTCGGGATGCTGGCGTGGATGGAGTACCCGACGTGGCATCCGCAATTGACGCCGGAGTTTTTGGAGCCGTTGCGCCGCGAGTTCATCGAGTTTTTCCACTACGACCGCAATCATCCTTCGGTGATCCTTCGCAGTCTGACCTGCGAGACGGGGTCCGGGGCCGACCTGGGGGTGATTCAATCGCTGTACGACCTGGCTCACGCAATGGTCCCGGGCGCGGTGATCGAGGACGATTCCAGTTGGATCGAGTGGAACCGCGTGAGCGATTTCTTCGACGATCATCCGTACGGCAACAATCACACCTGGGTGCGGACCATTGAACGGCTGACCCGGTACGCGGCCGAGCACGGCTCCAAGCCGCTGGTGTTGGGCGAGGCGATGGCGGCCGACACCTGGGTGCCGCGTCAACCGCTCGAGAACCGGTTGCGCGGCCAGCGCCCGTACTGGACGCCCGCCGCGTTCGACCGCCAGCCGGCCTGGATGGACCAGATGCGGGCGCTGGCCGGGCCGGAAGGACTGGACCCATTGCTGCGGGATTCGTTGCGCTACGCCTGGCTGATGCGCAAGTATCAGGTCGAGGCCTTTCGCCGGGAGGCGCCCCAGGGCGGCTACGTGATCAGCGTGATCCGCGATATTCCCAAGGCCTCGATGGGGCTGATCGACTTTCTGGATCGTCCCAAGTGGCCCGCGCGGGCCTGGGATTGGCAGGGAGACACGATTTGCCTGCTCGAGACCCAAGACGACTGCCGGAGTTTCGAGGCGGGCGGG
>DAOOQY010000343.1:0-5311 GCA_035389025.1 Verrucomicrobiota bacterium | reverse complement strand
CCCTGGAACTTCTTCACGAGCTGTTCACGCTCGGCCTTCATCCGCTCGAAGACCTTCTCGGTGATGCTTTGGGGCAGGCCGATCTGTTTGATGCCCAGCAGCGTCACCTCGACACCGTAGTTGTCGAGCGCCTTGGGCCGGATGCTCGCCAGCATCTCCTGCTCGATCTGGTCGAACTTGAGGTCCTTCGGATCGGGCGAGATGAAATCGCTGAGCGGATGGGCGCCCACGGCCACGAACTTGGCATCGCGCAGAATGCTCTCGAGCACCTGCTCGGCCCGCGCCTGGTCGTCGCCGAACCGTTCGAGAAAGACGCGAGCGTCCTTGACCCGCCATCCCATGAACACCTGGATGAGGATGTTCCGGGCATCGCGGGTGGAGGTCTGTTCGTACTTACGTTCGAGGTTGCGGACGCGGTTGTCGTAGCGGTGCAGGCTCTGGATGGGCCAGGGCAGGCGCCAGTTCAGTCCGGGCTCCTCGATGGTGCGCGTGAACTTGCCGAAAGTGGTGACGACCACGTACTCGGTCTGGCGCACCTGGAAGAGGACCAGCATCGAGAGGAAGACGGCGGCCACCAGGAAGCCGGCGACGAGCGTGACAGGTTGTCTTTTCATATCGGGATCAGAGGATCACAAGAGGGGTGTCAGGCGTTGCGGCTCAGTTCACTCAGTTGCGGGGTTTGGGCAGTTCGATGTCGAGCAGGTCCTTGCGCAGCTTCTCCTCGAGGTTGAGAATCGCGACCCCGTGGGTGTTCGTCAGCGCGACCACATAGGTGCGGGCATCGGCCATGGCGCGCCCGAGGGCGTCCAGATAGGTCCGCACCCGGTAGACCTCGGGCGATGCCTGGGACGCCAGCATCTGATTCTCGAAGCGCTGCGCGCTGGCCTCGGCCGCCGCCGTGGTGCGGACGGAGTAGCCCTGGGCATCGCTGACCTTCTGCTTGGACCGTCCGCTGGCCACGGGAATGTTGGTGGCCATGTAGGCGCGCGCGTAGAGGTTGGTGGCCTCGCGGTCCTGGAGCGCGCCGATGACCCTCTCGAAATCCGGCGCGACCTTGACGGGCGGATGGATGCCGTGCAGCCCGAGGAAGAGGACCTTGACACCCAACTGGAGGGCGTCCGCGCGCTCCTGGATGCGGCGCCGCAAATCCTCGGCGGCCGCCTTGCGTCCGAACGTCATGACGTCGTCGACGTCGACGCTGACCAGGTAGCGCGTCACCTCCTCGTTGGCCAGGTCTTCGAGGAGGTTCCCGGCGTCGACGTGGTTGTAGGCGAAGGCCCGCACGTCATGGACCTGGTATTGCACCGGGATGTTCACCGCCAACAGGTTCACCGGCACGGCCACCTCGCCGGGCGCGGCGTTGGTTGTCTGTTGCGCCTTGCTGGCCACCAGCCAGGGCGCCTCCTCCTTGGCATGCGACTTGGTCCAGACCAGGACGCGGTCCTTCTCGTACTCGGCATCGGACTCGAGGCCGATCAGGAACGTCTGAATCTGGTCGGTCCGGAGCCGGTGGACCTTGTCGATGGGCCAGGGCCATTTCACATGGAGCCCCGGATCGAGCACCTCCCTCCCCGCGACCGGGCGTCCGAAGCGTTCGAGCAGGCCGTGCTCGCCCAGTTCGACAAAAGCGAAGGACGTCGACAGCACGAGCACGGCGACCTGGCCGAGGACCAACCATGCCAGCGCGCGTTCGAGGTACCGATAAAACCAGGTCTCCGAGACCTTGAATCCGAACTGATAATCCAAGGCCTGGGCCGCCGTGGTGATCAATCCGCCCGGCTGGCTCAACAGGCCGATCAGCCGGCTCTCATAGAGCGGATGCTCCGCCTGGCCCTTGACGCGCGGACGGTAGGTTTCGAACACCAGGCTCAGCAGGTTCTCGACCGCCACCAACCCCAGCACGATCGTCAGCACGCGCGCAACGATGACATCCACCCTCGGGTAGTCCGCCCAGCCCGCCACCTCGACCGCGGCCGTCACGATCGCCAACAGCGCGCCGAGCAGGAGGTAGCTGGCTTGGGGGCGCAGGAGGCGCTGCTTTTCGAGCTGGCCCAGGACGGCGGAGTACTTGCCGAACTGAAAGAGAACCAGGGCGAGCAGGGCGTTGACCGCCATCGCCACGGTTGCCTGCTGCCCTGTCGCGGGCTGGTCGTCTCCGATATGCTTCCACAGGAGGTAAAACGCGCCGGCCTGCAGCAGGAACAACACGAGAGCGAACGCCGGCACGATGAACCGCTCGAATTGCTCCCGCGCGCGCCGGGCCGGGAAGGTGTCGGCCTGGACCTCGGTGAACAGTGTCCGGCTCGACGATGTCCGGTTCAGCTCGTCGAATTCCATCTGCTCGAGCCGTTCCCGATACTCGAGGCGCATGTGGAAGTAACTCACGGCCGCGACGAGGAACCCGAGGGCCATGAACACCCCGGCGACCAGTCCCGTGGCGGAGTGGCAGTAGCGCGCCAAAACAAGCGCACCCACAGCCCCCGCCAGCAGCAGCAGCCAATTCACCAGTCCTTTGCGATGGATGTTCTGTTCCATGACTCACCTGGTTCAACTCAACTCGCGATCTTGGAAAAACAGCAGGGCCAGCGCCAACGCCGCGCCCAGATAGCCGACCACATATCCGAAAGCCCGTCCCACATAACTCCATGGAATGGTCTTCGCCTGGTCCAGCGCGTCTGCCATCCAGAAAAGCTGCCAGTTCGGAAGCACCGTGTGGCAGATGCTGGCCCACCATTGGCCTTCGGACGCCCGGATGCCGAAAAGAAAGTCGGACATCAGGCCCAGCACGAATACCGCGGTGCAAATGGCCAGGGTGGGGATCATCTCGAACCGGGTCGAACAGGCCAGGGCGAGCCCGGCCAGAATCCACACGGCAAAGACGATCAGGACCGTCGCCGGCAGCAGCCGCCAATCGACGCCCTGAGCGAACTTCTGGAGAGCCCCTTCCTTGTCAAAGAAACTGATCACACAAAAGGCCACTGTGCCAAACGCCAGCAGCCCCCACACCGCGTCCGACACGAAGGTCCGGTTCAAAAAGTAGTTTGCAAACGCGGCCACAGCGTACGCCAGCACGATCGCCACCCCGTAGATGCGGAGGGCGACGGTGTCGGTCGATCCGTAAGCGTCGTACGCCATCCGGCTGGCCAGCAGCGCCGAGATCAGGTTGAAGTAGGTGAGCACGGACAGGGCCGCGGCGACGCCGGTGTACTTTGCGGTGAGGAACTGGGTGCGGCTGACGGGCTTGGCCAACACGGCCAGGGCCGTGCCCGTGCGCAATTCGCGAGCGAGCGACGATGAGGCGCTCAGGACGGCGCCCAGCAGGCCGGCGACCAGCATGACTGCCATGACGCTGTCCTTGACCATCTTCGGATCGTCGCCGAATCCAAAATACGGCACGACCGCCAGGAACACCCCAAAGGCGCCGGAAGCCGTCATCAGCAGCAGAAAGACCGGCTGCCGAACCAGCTCCATAAAGGCATTGCTCGCAATGGTTAGGAATTGTCGCATTCCCAGTGTTCGCCGCCCGCAAGGTTACGAATCCGCGGCTCGAATGCAAACCGTTAATCCAACCGTTCATCCACCGCATCGTTCGAGGGTCCCCAGTTGCCGAGCCAAAGGTCTTCTTAGGTCAAAACCGTATCAGGCGGAACTGTGCGTTTGGTCGCACAGAAAGCCGGGGCTTTGCTTTTGCAGCCCGCGCGACTAGAATCCTCGACCGGTGAAACATGTTGTCGACGAGTCAAGTTTCCGCGTTGCGCTGAAGGGGTCGAGGATTCCAAGGAGCGCCATCCAATCGCTGGCCGCATCGAGATTCGCGCGCTGCGCTCGCCGCCTCTGGCCGGCGTTGGCGGCGATCGCCGCGGGTTTGTGCCTTGCGGTGTCAGGCCGCGCGGCCGACGCGCCGCTCGTCGGGACCATCGAGTGGCGGGCAAGCGACAATTTGGTCGATGCGCAAATCGAAGGCTGGCCGCTGCAAAAGGTCCTCGAGCGGATCGCATCCCGGACATCCTGGCATGTCTACGTCGAACCAGGCGCCCAGCATGTCGTCTCCGCCAAATTCAAAAACCTGAAGCCGGGCGACGCTCTGCGCCGGCTGCTGGGCGGCCTCAACTTCGCGTTGATCCCGTCCAACAACGGTCCGGCGCGCCTCTACGTGTTTCTCGACTCGCAGGCCGGCGCCACCGTGCGGATCGAGGCCCCGGACCAGGCCAAGACGGAGGGGCAGGCCAAACGCTCCGTGCCCAACGAACTGGTGGTGACGCTCAAGCCGGGCGCCAAGGAGTCCATTGACGATCTCGCCAAACGGCTGGGCGCACGCGTGGTTGGCCGATTGGATGCCCTGGGCGCCTACCGGCTCCAGTTCGAAGACAGCGCGGCCGCCGACGCCGCCCGCGCCGCTCTGGCCGAGAACGGCGACGTCAGCGCCATCGAAGAGAATCTCGCCTTCGCGCGGCCCGAGGTTCCCCAGGTCCAGGCCTCTGGCGCCGCGCCCCCGCTGGTTCTGCGCCCGCGGGCCGTCACGGACGGCAGCCAGGTCGTCATCGGCCTAGTCGACACCCCAGTCCAACAGGAAGGGACAGTTCTCAAGGGCTTTCTCCTGCCCGGGCTCTCCGTCGCCGGGGATTCGGCAATCGCGGACGACGCGCTCAGTCATGGCAGCGCGATGGCGACGACGATCCTTTACGGTCTGGCCCGTTCCTCCGGCGCCTCGATCGACACACCGGTTCGCATCCTCCCTGTCGACGTCTACGGCGCATCGGGCAGCACCACCACCTTCCAACTGGCGCAGGGAATTCTCGAGGCGATCAACGGCGGGGCCTCGATCATCAACCTGAGCCTCGGCGGCGAAACCCAAAGCCCGCTTCTCGAAAGCGTGATCCAGGCGGGTCATGCGCAGGGGGCCGTGTTCCTGGCCGCCACGGGAAACCAGCCGGTGACAACACCCACCTATCCGGCGGCTTACTCACAGGTCATCGCCGTGACGGCGCTGGGACAACACGGGGAGATCGCCTCCTACGCCAACCGGGGCGACTTCGTGGATGCCGCCGCTCCCGGCACCAGCGTCGTTCCGTTCCAGGGCCAGTCCTATGTCGTTGTCGGCACCTCGACAGCCACGGCCAACGCCTCGGCCTACGCGGCCCACATCATGGCGACCACCGGCACGCGGGGCAGCCAACTCGATGCCCTGGTGCGTCAGTCGCTCGGAGTCACCCCGGCCGCCGGCAAACCCTAGCCCGGATGTTTCACAAAGCTCCGCGGAGTCTGACATCCGGGCTCTGGCAAAACCGCGCCCAGAAAGGGAACCGGGAGC
>DAOOQY010000342.1:0-5321 GCA_035389025.1 Verrucomicrobiota bacterium | reverse complement strand
GGATCGAGCCGGCGGTCAGGTCACTTTCCGAACGGCGTTTTCCGACCCGAACGGGTTGGAAACCCGCAGTGTGCTTTCGGGATCGTCCCGCCATTCTCCATCGACCATGAACCGGTAATGGTAAACCCCCGGTGGCAGGTCCACGCTTGCCCTCCAAATCCCCTGACCCGATTTCTTCATCGCGATCGGCTTTTCCTGCCAATGGGTGAAATCACCGACCAACAACACGCTCAGTGCGCCGGGACTCTTAAAACGAAACGTTTGCTTTGCCATAGTATCAGGCAACAGTAGCACAGTCGGGCGGGTCCGCAAGAAACCCCCGGCACAGAAAGCCCACACAAGAAATAGAAGGGACCTGAAAGGTCACGGACCCGGCCATGCCAGATTCGCGGGAGAAGGAGATTTTCGAGCAGGCGCTGGAATTGCCATCGGGTGCTGAGCGGATTGCCTTTGCCCGTCAGGCCTGCGAGGATGACGCCACGCCACGAATTCTCGCACTGGTAACGGTGGCACGGGAGTCGGTGGCTCTGGCGGACCACACTATTGGACGGCACCTTCTGGCGAGCGAGTGGTCGTCGGCATCACCTGCACAGGCGACCCTCAATGCGTCAGCCTGGATAAGGTTTATCGAATCGATCAAGCAGGCATTCTTGACTTCATCAATTCTGTGGTGGTCGTAGTCGGCGATTGATTGGATCACGAGTGGCTGCCTGGCCAACGCGCTGCGCCGGGGAACATAGTGCAACCCATCGCGTGAGTGCCCGCCCGCCCTTGTCCCGGCCTGCTTGATCGGCAGGGCCAGGCCACGTCCCGGTTGCGGCGAGCCAACCGTCGCAGCCGGGCGTCGCGGCCTTTCTCGACCTGCATCCGCTGCACACGCTTCAGGTCCAGCGCGGTGCGCCACCGGCTCGGGGTAGGGATCGACTTTTGGAGTAATCATGGTTTGATGGCCGTGCGCAGCACTCAGCCGTTGGCGCGGACGCAGATGGCGCGCACGCGGTTGGTGGTGGTCAGGACCAGGTTCCAGTTGGCGATGGTCCCCAGTTCGGCGTTGCTCGGACTCTCGGTGACGGGCGAAACCGCCTGACCCTGCGTGGCCACGCAGACCACGCCAGGAACCGACCCGCAGGCCGCAACGCGAAGCGCCGGTCCAACAGCCGTCCTACTCACCGACTCATCTCGAAAACCGGATGTCGCTGATCTTCGCGTCCACGGACCCTTCCGTCCACTCGCTCGGAACCGACTTGGCTGCGTAGAACTTCTCGCTCTCGATCTGCCAGACCGAGGGCGAAGAGAATGCTCCGTGTGCCGGCTCGCTGGCGACGGGGGCGCCCCGGCTCGATTGGGTGCCTGCAAGTAATGATGAACAACCCACTTGACCGAGGGCGAACGGAGCGTCGCCCAAGATGCACGCTGATCTCGCCACATCAGGGCGAGCGATGTGGTGGCGCGACTACGCCTTCAGCAACGCCTTGAAACCCGCCTGCTCGAAATGCTGGTCGCCCGTCAGAGCTTCTTTCAGACCCGCCTCCTCCATCGCCACAAACGAGGTGCAGTCCGTCAGCGACCAATCCTTGTCCGAACGACTCCGCATGAGATCAAGTCCGCGCTCGAGCAGTCCAGAGGTCAGCGGGACGATCCGAATGCGAGAACTCGCTCTCATGCCGTCCAGCAGCGCGAGAAAATCGGTGTGATCGGTGGCGCGAGCACACGCATTCCCCAACTCCAGAACCACAAACTCGGTCGTGACGATCGGACGGTTTGCCCTGGACTCGGCCACTGCCCGATTGTGCGCCGTGTCTTCCTCGTTCAGCAGAGCCAGGTAGAAGAACGTGTCGGCGAAGACAGCCTTCATGTCTTCTTCGGCTCGCCGCTGACGTAGTGACCGTGGTTCAGGGCGTAGTCCTTCGGCCAGTGCGGCCGAGGCCGGACGGCCAGAGCCGCAGCCTGAAGGAACGGGTCCTCATCGGTCTCCAGCGTGCGCGGGACCACCTCCACCGCTGCCCCTTCGGGGAGTTTCACCTCCGGCGGCAGTACCACCACGCCGTTCTTCACTGTTCCGGTATAACTCACGAAGCATCCTTCGCTCGAAATCGAACAAATTGCAAGGCTCTGTCGGCCTGTGCCTCGCGTCGGTCTGCGCCCCTGCGGCTGCTGGAACAACAACCCTAAAGTGAGTCACAGCGACGTCCTTTTCGGTCAACCGCCACGACTGCTCGGGCCTTTCCATTGGCGCTCGGACCACTGGGCCGAGCTCTCCTCAGGCCCTGGTCGATGACCGCGACGGCCGTCTCTCTGGTTTTCAGTCAGGGCCCACTGGACTCGGCTTTCTGAATGTGCCGTTTCGCTTGCCGACCGTCACACGGAGCCCCAATTCGCTGTGCCCCCTCTCGCACTGCACTGCTCGGCCACGGGAAGGAATGGTGACCATGAGCGGTCTTTCATGGGGCGATCGAACACCACTTGGATGACGCTGAGATTCGGGTCTGCGTTCTCGTCGCCGTTGGCCGGTTTCATCGAGAGCACCTTGGGCCTGCTGCCCTCGGCGGCTTTCTGCTTCTGAGCGAAATCCGCAGCGTAGGCTCTGAAGAAAGCCACCAGACGCGGCGAGAACGAATCCAAAGTCGGGTACTGCTCACGCTGCTCTTCATATTGCGCGAGCAAATCCGAGAGTTCCTCCATCCACAAGAAGCCGCGGCTCTTCTGGGAGGTCACAGAGCGCCGAGCGGCCTCCGCGCCGCGGTAGCGGAAGGTGTATCTGACTTCACAAGCCCGCACCAGCGACTCGCGGAGCATCGTTTGGCTGTCGCCGTAGGCCTGGGACCGCATTTGGGCGGACACAGAACGGAAGAGGGTGTTTCCGGCCGATTGCAGTTCCGCCCGGTGCCGGTCAACGATCGGGTTGGCGTAGGAGTGGGCGAACTCGTGCACCACAGTCTCCAGCATGTCGGGCGTGAACTCCGGGAGGCCGTCCGGCGCCGTCTTCCAGACGCCCAGGATGCAGTAGAGCGTTTCATTGCCGGCAGAATCCCGACGGCGAGGTCCGTAGCAACAACCGCCGTTGAAGAGCGCGGGTGCGATCACGAACATCGCCTGCGGCTTTTCGCCGAAGAACGCGTTGAACCACTCCAGATGGCCCTCCTTGTCCATGAGCGCTTTCATCCTGAACTCGGTGGTCCCGTAAAGGGAGCTGTGTGCTTCCAGGAACTTCAGGAACGCCGTGTCCCGCACAAACTGGCGGCTCAGCTCAAGAAACCGTGATACATCAGTCGCCGTCCAGCGTTTGTCCAAGGCCTCCGGCCAACGCTCCTGTGCGGGGAGGAGCTTGAGTTCATCGACCATGGACAGATGAACAGCCATGCTCATGCAGGCATCATAGGATACGCCGCGACGCTGGCGCAGTTCGCGCGCGAACTGAACCACCGGGTGATCGCGAAACGTGCCGAACTGCTTCTCCGCATCGGCGAGGTAGGATTCTACTTTGCCTTGGTTGTACTCCGGATTCCCTGCCAGGCGAAACAACAGGGAGAGCAATTCGACCCGCGGGTCCACCTGGATACACAACGGGGGGGTACTTGGCTGGGAGTCCGAGTTGAGCGTTTCTACGGCTGGCGCGGGTGCGCCTGTCAGTGTCAAAGCGCTTGAGATGACGATGCTTAGAGTGCACATCTCCACGAACGAAATGCCCGACACGAATTTCATAGGTTTTGAACCGCCGGGGGCACAAGCCCGCTCTCAGACAGAAATTTCAACGGCCGGGATGTCACGGAGTCAGCATGACCTGCCGTCCGAGCACTCCGGCCAAACTACTGCCCTATCGAGCTCCGCGCACAATCCGATCGCGGGCTATCCTTAAAGGGAGAAGCCCGCGCTTCTCACGAAACCACTTCGACGACCCCCAGCGCATTGATGCCGTATTGGCCCCGCGCATCGGTCCTACAATAGGTGTCAAACTATGGTTTGACCCCTGTTTCGCAGCATCGAGAGGTCGGCGCAAGCCCCGGCTGGGCCGGACTGGGCCGTTCAGGCTGTGCGGCGGTTGCGAAAAGCGGAGCGGCTGTAGCGGACGATGTCTTCCGCTTCCTGGACCGACGGTGCCGCGGCCCAAATGAACAGCCGCGCGGAATCCAGGGCGCCCGAGAGGGCATCGATCTCCCGCTTCAGATCGGCGTCGCCCCCATGGCCTACGCCATAGTAAAGTTGGACCGCCTTGCCCGCGGCCTGGATTTGCCGCAACAGGCCCAGCCATTGCGATGGCAACGGCTGGCCCGCGCCTTGAATCCACTGAATGCAGTCCAGTCGCTCCAACCGGAGCAGGGTCGGCACGTGGCGGACGGCGCCCGGTCCGTCCAGGTGGTAGAGCGACCGGTCGACGTGGGCACAGCACTCCCGGTTGTCCTGCCAACAGAATTCCTCGAACATCCTCGGACCGATCATGCAGGAAAAGTCGTTTTGACCGATGCAAAGGAAGCGATCCTGGCTCCACCCCATGGTCCAATTCGAGGTCCCTTGCCCGGCGGGCAGGACCAGGGCTGACACGGTATCGACCACTTCTTTCCAGAGGGCGGTCATCTGCCGCATGGCGCGGTGGATCGCAGCCGGGGCGTGCTTCAAGTCCAGCGCGAGTTGCTCCGGGCCGCGGAGGGCGCTCAGCGCGTCGATGCCCGAATGAAGATCGGGATAGCCGGTGACCCATTTCCCGCGGCCTGCCCGGACCGACTCCCGCACGAGCTGAAGGTAGAGCTGCCACCAGCGGTTGCCCGGGTCGATCCGCAGGTCGGCATGGTTCCCCCAATCCTGCACGAATGGCCTGCTCCACGAGGTCGATTGCCGAGGGCAAAGCACCAGGTCCGCCCCCAGCCAGGCGGCGAATTGATCCGGGCCCAGCCAGGGGCAAAACACCGGCAGCGCGTCGCCGGCGTAGTGGGTCCCCGCCAACGCGCTTTCCGCGGCCGCGATCACGTAATCCACGTTGGTCCAGAACTCGGCTTCGGACGCCGGTTCAGGGACCGGTCGGCTTGGTCGGGCGCCTGGCACGGTCACCCACATCAGCGGGCCCGTTTCGAGTTCGCCGCGCCAGAACGCTTCATGGCGCCGGAGTGCCTGGGCCAGTTGCTTCTCCTCAATCCAATCGGTTTGCATGGGCGGCGGCGTGGGGACGACCGGATTGTGCTCAATCCGTGTCGTGAGCAGTTCCAGGCGCTCTTTTCGCTCAATCACGGCCCGAGAATACCGTGAAATACCGGAGTCTAAGTTGCGATCCTCACGGATGCAAGATTTGTCGCTGATCACCAAAAGCTTACAGCACAAAGCTCCCTGCC
>DAOOQY010000341.1:0-5322 GCA_035389025.1 Verrucomicrobiota bacterium | reverse complement strand
GCTCAGGCGAATCCCCGTGGGCCTTCTGGAGGCAATTGCCGCGTGCTCCGAGGCGGCAGTTGGTACCACCATGCCAAGGCCTGCCGAGTCACGGAACGCGGTTGCGACTCGCCGGACCGCAGCGACACCAACCGCGGGTTCCGGTCCGTCCTCCCCCAAAGTCAGCAATGAACAGGAGTGAGGAACTCGACCGACCGAGGAACGACGCAGATGGCCCGGTGACGCCCCGCCCCGGAGAACTGGGGGGCTTTGGCTCGCTGGTCCCGCAGCCGGTACGTTCCCGGCCAACAATCTGGCCTGCGGCCGGAAACCGGCTGAAGCCGGGACACCAAACCGCACCGGCGGGCTCGGAGCGGTGTTCGGTGTCCCGCGTTTAGGCGGTTCTTGGCCAAAATGAGAGTTGCTGCGAGTGGTGGAATGATGCTTGCGGCAGGTGCGCGCCGAATTCAACATGGCTCTTTGAGAGCGGGATGAGCTATGGCGATCACGAACTTCAACACCTCCAACCAGACGTTTCGCAAGCTGATGGGAAATGGGTTGGTGTACCGGGTTCCCATGTTCCAGCGCGACTACTCCTGGACGGAGCAGGAGTGGGACGATCTGTGGCAGGACATCGTTGCACTTACGGAACCGGGCGGCGAACAGGGCCACTACATGGGCTATCTGGTTCTGCAATCCAGCGACGAGCGGAACTACGACATCATTGACGGGCAACAGCGCATGACCACCTTGAGCCTGCTGGTTCTGGCCATCCTCAGCAATTTGCACCGTTTGGTGAGTCTGGGCGTCGAAGCCGATGACAACCGCCGCCGGGTCGAGGAGTTGCGCAAGACTTACATCGGCTATCTGGACCCGGTGACGCTCATTGCCACGCCCAAGCTGAAGCTCAACCGGCACAACGACCAGTACTATCAAACCTATCTGGTGCCGCTGGAACGTCCACCACGGCGGAACCTGAAGGCATCGGAGCATCTCTTGCGAAAGAGCTTCGAGTGGTTCCAGGAAAGAGTCCGACAGCGATTCGGCGAGGGCCGCAGCGGGGCGGACCTGGCGCGGCTTGTGGATACAGTCGCCGACCGGCTCTTCTTCACGGTCATTTCCGTGACGGACGAACTCAACGCGTTCAAGGTGTTTGAAACCCTGAACGCGCGCGGGGTGCGGCTCTCGTCCACGGACCTCCTGAAGAACTATCTCTTTTCGGTGGTGCATGGAGCCGGCAGCCACGAGCACGAAATGCGGACCCTGGAGGAACGGTGGGAGGCCATCGTCGGCAAGCTGGGCAGCGAAGACGTGCCCGATTTCCTGCGGGTATTCTGGAACAGCCAGAATCCGCTGACTCGCCATTCCGATCTGTTCAAAGAAATCCGCAACAGTATCAACGACAAGGCCGCCGTCTTCGGCTTGTTGAGGGACATGGATCGGGACGCCGACATCTATGCGGCACTCGGCGATCCTGACGACGCGCTCTGGACAGGCGATCAAAAGAAGCACGTGGCTGAGCTGGCCATGTTCAACGTGCGCCAGCCGTACGCGCTACTCCTCGCAGCTCGGCGGGCGTTGGCGGACGCAGAGTTCACCCGCGTGTTACGAGCGTGCACCATCGTTTCGTTCCGCTACAACGTGATCGGCAACCTGGCAACCAACGAACAAGAGCGGGTCTATAACGCAGTCGCCGAGAAGATCGCCAGGACGGAGCTGGCAGGGGCTCAGGAGATCATTCGCGCCCTGCGAGCGGTGTATCCGTCGGACGAGCAGTTCCGCGCGGCGTTCGGCGAGAAGCAAATCCGGACCACCACCTCGCGCAACCGACAGGTCGTGCGTTACGTGCTCTTCGAGATCGAGCGGCAGGTCTCGGGACGCGCCTTCGATTACACGAGCGACCGGTACAACATCGAGCATGTGCTGCCCGAGCATCCGGGCGAAGAGTGGAACCATTTCACGGATGAGCAGGTGGATCGTTGCGTCTTCCGCATTGGTAACATGACGCCGCTGGCCGCGGCGCAAAACCGGGACATGGGAAACGGTGCGTATGCGGAGAAGCGGCCTTTGCTCGAACGGTGTGAGTTTGAGATCACCAAGCGCCTGGCTGCGGAGAACGAAACCTGGACACCGGAGCGAATCGCGGCGCGTCAACAGTGGCTGGCGAGCCAGGCAACCTCGATCTGGCGGTTGTCGGAAGTGGGATGAGGGATCGAGTCATGGCCCTCACGAATCAACAACGCGTCGGCAATGCGCTCGAACATCTCGGGGACGGTCTGGCCGGGTTCATTGGCCGGGAGTTCGAGAGGAGATACCGGGACCAGGCGTTGACCGAAGACCGCGCCGAACTGCTCAAGCCCAACACCGACAAGGTCATGCAGCCGGCCCCGCCAACCCGCAGCAAGAAACACCCGTGGCTGTTCTTTCCCCTCCGGTCTTTAGCCCCTCATCTCGACGGCACGTACAGGTACTGCTGGAACGCCGAAAACACCCGACCAATTTCGGCCGGCTGTCCAAGGTCGGCGACGGCATCGGCGATGGAGTTGTGGTACTTGAGGCGCAGCAGCGGGGTCAGCTTCTCCGGATCGAGTTCCTCGACGCCCACCACGACGTAGTGCTCGAGGACGAAGTCCAGAAACACCTGCTGCTTGGCGCTGAACCGGGTATTGATGTAGACCCGAGCGTTGGCCGCGCGCACTTCGCGGGTGAGCGGCGTCCTCGAATACGCCACGTGCGCCAGCACATCGAACAGGTCGCTGGCCTCGGCATCGATGATGCGCTGCATCTCGGAGAGTTGGTCATGGCCGAACCCCTTCTCAGCCAACCCCTGCAACAGTCTCTTGCGTGTGTCCGGCACGCTCCAAATCAGGCGCAGTTCTTCCTCGTCGTGGAAGAACTCCGGCAGCTTCCCAAAGAGGAGCTCCATGAACTGCAGTGCGCTCATGGGCGTGCCGTCGGGATGCCAGAAGCTCGTGCACGTCATGTGCTGGATGGTGCGCTCTTTGCCATCCGCCAGCTTCACCTTCACTTTCTTCGGGCACACGCATGGACGCTGGCCGCACTTGGGGCATGGACCGGGCGGACAGATGCACGGTGACTGGCCACAGACCGGGCATGGACCGGGCGGCGTTTCCACGCAGACGCAGGGACGCTGACCGCACGTCGGGCAGGCTTCGGGCGCCTCGGGCGGCTCGGGCTCGCCGTCCCACTCGGGGTCCAGGAAATGCTGGTGCGCCTTCACGAAGTCGTGAATCGTGAAGTAGTCCTTCCCCTCGAACAGCCGCGTGCCGCGCCCGATGATCTGCTTGAACTCGATCATCGAATTCACCGGCCGCATCAGCACGATGTTGCGGATGTTCCGCGCATCCACGCCGGTCGAAAGCTTCTGTGACGTCGTCAGGATGGTCGGGACGGTCTTCTCATTGTCCTGGAAATCACGCAGGTGCTGTTCCCCGATCTCGCCGTCATTGGCCGTGACGCGCTGGCAATAGTCCGGGTCTCTGCTCCGTTTCACCTGATTAACCAGGTCGCGCACCAGCAACGCGTGCGCCTGCGTGGCGCAGAACACCAGCGTCTTTTCACTCTGGTCAATCTGCGACATGAAAATCTCGACGCGCTTCTTCTCCCGCTCCCGGATTTCGATGTTCCGGTTGAAGTCCGGCTCATCATACAGCCTGCCGGCTTCGATCTCGCCCTCGACCACGGTGTCGTCCGGTGTCCAGACGTAGTAATCCAGCGTTGTCTGAATCTGCTTCACCTTGAAGGGCGTCAGGAAGCCGTCATTGATGCCCTCCCTGAGCGAATAGATGAAAACCGGCTCGCCGAAATACCGGTACGTGTCGGCGTTCTCGAGCCGCTTGGGCGTGGCGGTGAGGCCGAGTTGCACGGCGGGCGCGAAGTATTCCATGATGCCGCGCCAATTGCTTTCGTCATTGGCCCCGCCCCGGTGGCACTCGTCAATCACGATGAAATCGAAGAAGTCCGGCGGGTACTCGCCAAACCAGGGCGTCGGCTTGCCGTCCTTTTCCGGACCGGTCATGAACGTCTGGAAGATGGTGAAGAACAGGCTGCCGTTCTTCGGCACCTTGCCCTTCTTGCGGATGTCCTCGGGCTTGATCCGCACCATCGCGTCTTCGGGGAACGATGAGAAGGCGTTGTAAGCCTGGTTCGCCAGGATGTTCCGGTCCGCCAGGAACAGGATGCGCGGCCGCCGGGTCGGTTCGCCGGAGAGATTCCAACGCGCGTGGAACAGCTTCCACGCGATCTGAAACGCGATAAACGTCTTCCCCGTGCCGGTGGCGAGGGTGAGCAGAATGCGATGCTCTTTGCGGGAGATCGCCCGCAACACGCGCTCGATGGCGATGTCCTGGTAATACCGCCCTGGGTGAGACCCTCCCTTGTCTTCGAACGGCACCGCAGCGAAACGGTCGCGCCAGGCGTCCGCCTTGACGAAGGTCATCGCCCAAAGCCGCTCCGGCGAAGGGTAGGCGCTCAGTTCGCCTTCCTTGCCCGTCTCCATGTCGACGCCGTAGATGCCCGTGCCGTTGGTGGCGTAGGCGAACCGGACCGCCAGCTTGCCGGCGTAATCCTTCGCCTGCCCGACGCCCTCCGAGACTTCCTCCGTGTCGGCCTTGGCTTCCACGACAGCAAGCTTGGTGTTGCGGTATTCGAGGACGTAATCCGCCTTCAGCGGTTTGGCGCGCCGCCCACGGCCCTCGATGCGGCCGGGCGTGATGAAGTACTCCCGGCGGATACGGCTGCCTTCGACGACACCCCAGCCCGCCGCCTTCAGCGCGGGGTCAATCCGCTCGGCTCGCGTCTCGGCTTCGTTCATGGCTGCATTCCAAACGCTGGCACGATTGACCAGATTGACCTCGGTGATCCAGCCGACAAGGTCATCGCGGTCAACAGAATCGCAGGTCCCTCTTTCATATCGGCCTCGTGCCTTTGCACCCGGGGAAGCCGGCACAACCCCAGAACTCCCCTTTCGCCGACCTCCGGCGGCGCATGGGCTTGCCGCACTGCGGGCATTGCGGAGCCGGTTCGGCATTGAGCTTCGCCTCACGGGCCTCGAGTCGCCGGGCAGTCAGCCGTTCGCTGAAGCCGCCGCTCTGCTCGAAGGCCTCGCCTTGCGCCGCGATCTGGCTCTTGAGCATGTTCATGGCGCGACCGATGATGATGAGCATCGCGTTGGCGACCACCAACGGGTCGTCCGCGTCCAGCCAGCCGGCGTACTTGCGCCGCTGCGCGAGCGCGTGCTTCGCGGACTCATGCACCATGTCGTCTTTGAAAGGCGGATCATCGAGCGACACCGCGTTCACCGCTTTCGCTTCCGGCGAATGG